>CALEJM010000078.1 GCA_937898265.1 uncultured Porphyromonadaceae bacterium | reverse complement strand
CTCGCCCTTGTCGACGCCCCCGAAGAAGAACCCCGCTATCGTGAGGCACTCGCTGCCGTAACCGCCACGGCCGACCTCCGTCCCGTTGTGGAACACTATTTCCGTGAGGAGATGGGCGAATAAGGTCCTTCGTATTGCAGTAGTTGGCATGTTGATTGCAAAAGCAGTTGGCGTATCAATACTTCAATACTTATGAATCCACTATCAATTCTTAGGAACATCGGCTTCGGCACGATGAGAGATTTGGCCAAGGTGCCTGCATGGTTGGCCGAAATTATGAAAAACCGCAGTAATGCCGACCTCTCAAAACTTACTGCCATACCCAACGGTATCGACTGGGTGGCCGAGAAGGAGGATATCCTCGGACGTGCCAACTACCTATGCTCAGTCATCGTGCGTGAGCCCGACGAACTCCTTAAGAGCATGCCGGAATATATCGGCGAGGAGTATCAGGGACAATGGGCCATCTACTGCTGCTCGATGCTGACTCATGCGTTGGCCAACATCTCCGTCATCTATCCTGAGACCAAGGCAAAGAGCCTGACAATTATCCCGAAACTGATTGACGCTGTCAACACCCCAGCCATCCGCAAATACGACACGATGTGCTGGCACGAGGATGCCATTGAGTCGCTCGACGGCAACAAAAGTCACATGACCTATCTCAGCATCTTGGCATGGATGATTACCAACTACCGACTCATTGGCGGCGACACACACTACGACGCCTTGCTGCACCAATGTTGCGAAGCGCTCAACCGCCGTATGCTCGAGAGTCGCTACGACCTCAACCTCCTCTCGTTTCCCAACCTCCCCATCTTCCTTCCCGATATGGTGGTAGCGCTCATCGCACTGCGCAACTACGGCCGACTCTTCGACGGCAAATACCAAGAGACCGTTGAGGCGTGGCTACACAATGCCAAGACCAAGTGGATTCACCGCAGGAGTGGACTGTTAGCCGGCAAGCTTCCGGGCGCGAGTCGCCGTTTGAAATATATGCAGATGAACGGCACCTATTCCGCCCTCAACTGCTCCTACCTTGCACTGGTCGACAAAGATTTTGCCCGCGAACAGCACAAACTCCTCAAGCAACGCTATTGGAAACGCTCTGTGGTGCTCAACAATGTGGTTGAGGCGATTCACGAGTACGACAATCGCGACCCTAAGCTGCAGATGAAAGCTGGCGATGCGGGTGTTATCTTCGAAGGTATCACCGGTGGTGGCAACGCTTTTGCGCTGGGCAGTGCCACAATGCTGGGCGACTGGCATATGCGCTATCATATTCTGCGCCTTGCCGAGTTGGCCGGCGGCACCATCGTCGATGGTCGTAAGCGCCATTACCGCCTTGCCGATTTCTTCCTCGTGGGCGAAGCAACCGCCCTCGCCATGCGCACACAAATCACCCGATAGGACGATGGCTGATTCACCCTCTTATCCCATTGTGCTTCCTGCCGAGGAACGTCAGGAGTTTCGGCTGCAGAGTGCACGTCGTCGCAAGCGGAGTGCCATAGAGATTGTGCCTGTGGCAGCCGTGGCTCGCGTGGGCCTTGCCGATTGTATCAAAGACAATGTGGGCGTTGTAATCAACGAGCATCGGTACGAACCCGACCTCGCCTTTGTTGACGAGGCACACGGCGTTTATATCGATATTGAAATCGACGAACCCTATTCCACCCGCGGCATCCCTACCCATTGTTGGGAGCACGGCGTGGCTAAAGACGACCTCCGCAACCATACCTTCCAATCGGCAGGATGGCATGTGGTGCGCTTCTCCGAGAAGCAGATTTTCTGCGAAACGGATGCTTGCCTGCGTCTGGTCTGCGAACTGGCCATCCGATTGGGCGCCATGGAGGCTCTTCCAACGACACTGCAAGAGGCTGGCATGGTGACCCCCGACCCTTGCTGGAGCGATGTGGAGTCGTTGCAACGTTTCCGCAACCACTACCGCGAGTCGTACCTTGGCATGTCGCCCTCCCATTTTCGAACGAAAGATCTTGAACGCTACTTAGAAGTGGGACTCCCCATCCTGGAGCAGGCCGCCAACCACCCCCACATCCGCGACGCCGTTCTCGACAGTCTCTTCCACGGCTTCGCAGGTCGCAAGAAATAACAAAACGCCCCGAGCAGTTCTCATCGTCGGAACTCTCGGGGCGTTGTCGTTATGCCGTCTGGGCGGTTAGTCGATGGATTGGAGCACGTAGGTGCGGGAGCCGAGGCCGATGTGCTCGCCCCACTCCATGATGTGGGTGCCGTGCTTCTTGGCGATGCGCTCAAGGAGCGGCTGGTTGTTGTTGTGCTCGTCGTTGTGAATCTGCGTCACGATGTCGTAGCATGCTTGGTCGATGGCTACGGGGTCGGTTGAGGCGAGGATGCCGTAGTCGGCGATGAGCGGTGCGTCGGGGTGGGCGGCACAGTCGCAGTCAATCGACATGCGATACATCACACAGATATAGAGAATCTTCTTGCCGTTGTCGAAATAGTTGTGAACAGCCTGTGCGGCAGCCGCCATCGACTCCACGAAGCCGTCTTGGTTGCCCGTATAGCCCCACCAGGTGATGGTGTTGGTGGTCTCGCCGTGAGAGTGGATATAGGCCTTGCCGGCAGAGCTTGCCACGCCGATGGAGGCGTTCTTCAGTGCGCCACCCATGCCAGCCATCTGATGACCCTTGAAGTGGGCGAGGTTGACCATGAAGTCGTAGTTCTGGAGGTGACTGCCTACGATGTCGTATTTGATCCAGGTGGTGTCGCAGACCGGGATGCGCATCTCACCCTCGGCATCCATGATGTCGACAGGAGCCACAGCCTCGAAGCCGCGTTCGCGGATTGCCTTGAGGTGTTTCTTGGTGGTGTTGCGGTTGCCGGGATAGGCGGTGTTGCACTCCACGATGGTCACGTCGTTGCCTTTGGTGGCGTTGAGGTGGTCGATGAGCGGTTTCATCATCTCAGGGCGTATGTAGCCGGTCTCAGCCGACTCGCCAGTGGAGATTTTGAGGGCGATGTGTCCGTTGGCAGGACGACCCACGGCTTCGTAGATGCGCACAAGCGCCTCAGGCGAGAGGTCGCGGGTGACGTAGACCACAGCGGTGTCTGCCTTCGGAGCTGCCGGAGTGGCGGTATGAGTGGCAGTGGCTTTGCTGCAACCAGTGGTCAGCGCCGTTGCCAAGAGCATGACAAGGGTAAGTGTCAAGAGAGCGTTTCTCATAATAGACAATATTTATATTAACGTTGTTTTTTGACGCCCCAAAATTACGAAAAACTTTGAACATAACGTTACCATAGAAATCGGGAAAAAGGAGTATATTTGCGGAGTCAATCATCCCCACTAATTTTATCTACAGGAGAACAACCCCTATGCTTCATGTTGCTTTAATCTACGACTTCGACGGCACGCTGTCGCCAAAAAACATGCAGGAATTCGGCTTCATCCAGGCCATCGGCAAAGACGTCGAAGAGTTCTGGACCGCCTCCAACCGACTTGCCGACGACAACGACGCCAGCAGCGTACTCTGCTATATGTATCAGATGCTCAAGACGGCACAAGCCAACGACATCTCGCTGCGTCGCGAGTCGTTCAACCGCTTCGGCTCCATGGTCGAACTCTTCCCTGGCGTCCTCGAATGGTTCCGCCTCATCAACGAATACGGTCGCAGCATCGGCTTGGAACTCCACCACTACATCAACTCCTCCGGACTCAAAGAGATGATAGAAGGCACCGCCATCGCCCACGAGTTTGAAGCCATCTACGCCTGCTCGTTCCTCTACAACGTCGACGGCGTTGCCTACTGGCCTGCCGTAGCGGTGGACTACACCACCAAGACGCAGTTCATCTTCAAAATCAACAAAGGCATCCGCGAGGTGAGCGACAACCACCGCGTCAACCAGTTCGTCCCCGAGGAGCAACGTCCCGTTCCCTTCTCGCGCATGATATACTTCGGCGACGGCGAGACCGACATCCCGTGCATGAAACTCGTGAAACTCTCCGGAGGTCACTCCATCGCCGTCTATCGCGACGAGGAAAACCGTCCGCGCGCCGAGCAACTCATCGCCGAAAACCGTGTCAACTTCGCCTGCCTTGCCGACTACACCGAAGGCTCCGCCATCCATCAGAAAGTCATCAAGATACTCAACAAAATCAAAGCCGACCACGCCGTCGTAGAGGAGTAGAGCACCATTGTTAAACATTTTTAATTTAGGGTTGAATAAGTTCAAAAATAATAGAGCTATGTCTGTAGAATCTCACTCCTATTTAAAGGACTTGATAGGTAAATCGCTTTATGAGTTTCTGAAGGTGGAGGTTAGAAAGTATATACCAATAGCTTCCATAGTTTTAGTATCAGTTCTTGTACTGACATTCTTTTTTCATATAGAATTTCTCTCTAACATTCTAAACCTTATAACAGGTACATCGATTATCTTTGTTATATATGTGGCTGGTGTGCTATTGTTGTTTGATAAGGGGATAGAATGTGATTTGGGCGATACTTCGTCTATTTTTTACGAGGATAAAGTTGCAAAACTCAAACAAACGCCAGAGTATAGAAGAACTAAGTATTATGCGATAGTGTTGATAATACTAGCAGTTGCTGCTGTTTTTTTTAGTGATAGATATAGAAAACACTATGCATTTGAATGTACCACCTATTATGTGGATACTGAAAAAGGTGAGTTTCATTTGGAAGAATGTTTGTCTGATTGCACTCATTTAGAAGATGATCCTCCGCTCATTCCAATGAAAGGATACGAGATAAAGAAAAAAGATTATAGTTTTTGCACATGTTGCAAGGATTGGTTAGATGATATTAGTTATGAACCTACTTATTGATTGTGGGTGATATGACAATTGGCATAATTATTTTATTAATTGCAGTAACATTTATCTTTGGACCACGGATTTTAGTAGGAATCCTTGTCTCGGGATTAATAGGCTGGCTTTTATGTAATATTGATGTAAGCAGGGAGTATTTTTGGTGTTCTGGAATTTGGCATGGATTATTTTTCGTGCCCAATAGCATAAGGCATCTTGTATGGGATACTCCTTTTAAAGCCGAAATGTATTCTGCAGCCTATAATGTGTTCTATTGGATTTTCAGTGTGTTGTCCACTTTGAGCTTTATTTTTGGTGGAGGTTCACGTGATAATAGATATTAGTTGTAATTTTAGAAAATACTAAATATAAAAATCAAACAAATGAAAAGCGAACAGGATATAGTGATGGAGTTGAGGCGTTCTCAGGGGGCCTCTTTGAAGATTCTCACAACTCAAGAACATCGTTTATTAAAATCAAGAGGACGCAGCTGTTCTGGATATAATATAGTTTTCTCTGGTTTGATGAGCTATAACTTTGAACGTCAAATAAAAGGATTCATTCTGCAAGAGGGAAACAATGATGTTATGGCTGCTGTCCACGAGGGACAGCCTGTTCGTGGTGTCTATAAGATTATAGATATTCAAGGTAATAATGACAGTCGTTATGAAAGAGAGGGTCACGGTTATCACCACTCTAATCAAATCTTCAAATGTCTCTATAATAGGTTTACCGATGCCGACTTCCTCGAGGATGAAGTCATTGAAATAATGTCTTATCCTCTTTGGCAAAGTGTTGCTATTAGAAATGCCAATCGTTTGCAAGTGGGTGACGTATTCGAAGTTGAATCTTTTGAATTGATAGAGAGCCCATATACCTGTTATCAAACCAAATGGCATCTGGTAACTCGTCAATATCCCATTAAAACAAACCCATATTCTTGTGCAACAGAGGGCTTTTCCTTACCCGAAGAATATGATGAAGTAAATCTCGGTCCTGATCATAAGTTGGATTACTATCTTGAAACTCTTCGTTTAAGAATAAACTCAAACTACAAATCAGATTATCCATTGATTAGTAGAGCTGTAATGAATACAATCGCCAGAGAACAGCCTCACACCTTTGATGAGCTTCAAAAGATAAAAGGTGTGGGACCCTATATCATACAACATTATGGCGGTTTAATTCTTTCTGTTATACTGAATTATAGAAGAATCCCAAGTTATAAACCTACAGCCTCCACTCTTTCAACTAATCCCTCTTCTCCGAAGAAACCTGTTTCAGTTTCCACCCGCAGACCACATCAAAAAGGAGATTCTGCATTAGAATCAGCGAACTTATATCACAATGGGTATTCTGTAGAGCAGATAGCAAGGACGCGTGGAGTTAAAATCCAAACAATATATAATCACCTTTTCCAAACTGATTGCCTTGATGCAGAGGATTATATAACATCTGAGGATTATGCGCGTGCTAAGGATATTTATGATGCTCAATTAGAAGATAGAGCGGATCGTATTCGTGATTTTTTAGATGACGCTGCTGTTTCTGCTTTCTTTCATTTAAGACGCCAAGAAGTCTAAAACGTAATACTCAACAAAATCAAAGCCGACCACGCCGTCGTAGAGGAGTAGAGCACCATGACCACACCCACCCTGTTCAAAGAATACGTCTGGATAGTCAGCACCATCCGTAGGGCACGACGTATCACCTTCCCAGAGATTCAGAAGAAATGGCTCCAGACCGAGATGAGCAATGGCACCGAGCTGTCGCGCTCCACCTTCAACCGACACCGCGACGCCATACTCTCCATCTTCGGCATCTTTATCAACTGCGACCGCCGCGACAACTACCGCTACTTCATCGAGAACGAACACCTGCTGCACGAAGACACTGTCCAAAACTGGATGCTCTCCACGCTGACCGTCAACAACATCGTTGGCGAGAGTCTCTCCATCCAAGACCGCATCGTGCTCGAGCAGATTCCTTGCGACGACTACCTGCAGACCGTTATCGACGCCATGAAGAAACAGGTGCGTATCGTCATCCGCTACCGTCGCTACGGCAGCGACACCATCTCCGAAGTCAACATCGAGCCCTACTGCCTCAAACTCTTCAACCAACGTTGGTACCTCCTTGCCCATTTCCCTGATGGCGCACCGACGCGCCACCCCGGCTCCTTCGTTGTCTACGCCTTCGACCGCATCCAGGAGATGACGCTCACCGACACCCATTTCGAGGTGCGCAGCGACTTCGACGCCCAAGGCTTCTTCAGCGAATGCTTCGGCGTCGTGGCAGGCGACGGCACTCCTGCCCAGCGCATCCGTCTGCGCGTCTACGGACTGCAGCGTTACTACCTCCGCGACCTCCCGCTCCATCCCAGTCAGCAACTCGTAGCGCAGGGCGACGACTGGGCCGACTACACCCTCTACCTCCGTCCCACCATCGACTTCTGCGCCCACCTGCTCAGTCTCAGCTCCACGGTCCAGGTCCTTGAGCCGCAGTCGCTTGCCGACCGCCTCTGCACCATGCTCACCGACACCCTCCGCCGCTACCACCCCGAAAAAGACTAAGGCTCCGTTTTCATATAATATATAGTAGGACCATTCCGAGTTTTTTGGAATGGTCCCCAGCTGCGTTTGAGATAATCGAAATTTTTTTTGAAAAAAATGGGGTTGTGTCAAGTTATGGTACAACCTCGGGATAATTTTGCAGCGATTTTTCGGAGGTGATGTCTCCGAGATGGTTTGTTAAACACCTAAAAACAAAAGCTATGAAGTTAGACAAGATGTTTCTTAAAGAATGCCACTTGGCTGGTCGACAGTATTATGATGTCAATGAGGTCTGGGAGTATCTCAAGGTGGGTACACCGCTCACTCTGATGCGCGATTCCGACAATCGTTACGACAAGAATGCCGTTGCTGTCATGTTCCGCAACCCAGCCGAAAAATCGTCGAAACGACATATCCTCGGCTATATCCCAAGCGGTCAGAATGAGGAGATTGCGCTGCTGCTCGATATGGGTTGGGGCGAGATGTTCGAGTGTCTCATCTGCAAGATCAACCCCGAGGCGCACTATGAGAATCAGATTCACCTGGCTATCCGCGTGAAGAGAAACGAGCGCAAAAGCGCTGTGTGACCCCCTGCCATACACTGCCTAAACATCAAAAAACCAATGACCCATGATACCTTTTGATAGAGACGATATCCTTGAGAAGAATCGCGAGACCCTCGCCGAGATGAACGGCATCGACTACCGCCATACCGACGGGGCGGACGCCGAATGGCTGATGCGCGAGCTGAAAAAGAAGGAGGCGGCTGGCTCGCCGATTCCCATTGACACCGAGAGCATCAGCGACTACGAATTTCTGGCGCAAGACCTCTCCCTTCCGCCGCAGAACCGCGAGGACGACGGTCGCGGAGGTGCTGACCTTAAGGCGCTTAAGAAACGAACGGAGGAGAATTTCCAGCAGTGCCTGCCGCTTTTGAAGAGTCAGATTGACGTGATGTGTGCAGGCTGCTACCGCCGTCGCACCATCGTTGCCACCTCCGAGGGCATCCGCTGTGCGTGCCTCTCCGAGAGTTTCTTCCTCAAACACCTCGCAACCCAACAGTGCTCGCTGAAGAGCATCCGCTGACAACACCCCATCCCATAGACCCATAACAATATCAACATATCGTTCCCACGGACCCTGCCTGATGTGGCGGGGTCTTTGTTTTTGTGGTGTGGTGAATTGGCATTTTTGTTGCAAGCGTTGAGGCGTTCGGTTTTATTGCCGAATCTATCAATAACGAACTAAAACAGACCCATATTATGTCAGAAATCAAAAAAGGCACTATCGGGGTAACCACAACAGATATCTTCCCCGTAATCAAGAAATTCCTCTATAGCGACCACGAGATTTTCCTTCGCGAAATCGTGGCCAACGCCGTCGACGCCACCCAAAAGATGCGCACTTTGGTGAAAGCCGGTGCGGCAGAGGGCGAGACCGGACAGATGCGCGTGATTGTCAAAGTCGACAAAGACGCCAAGACCATCACTGTCAGCGACCAAGGCATCGGCATGACCCAAGAGGAGATTGAGAAATACATCAACCAGATTGCCTTCTCGGGTGCAACCGAGTTTTTGGACAAATATAAGAACGACGCCAACGCCATCATCGGTCACTTCGGCCTCGGCTTCTACTCCTCGTTTATGGTGAGCGAGCGCGTCGAGATCTTCACCAAGTCGTACACCGGCGCACCAGCACAGCACTGGAGCTGCGACGGCAGTCCCGACTACACCCTTGAGCCATGCGACAAAGAGACCCGCGGCACCGACATCGTGATGCACATCGACAGCGAGAACATCGAGTTTGCTGACGAACAACGCGTGCTTGAACTCCTGAACAAATTCTGCAAATTCATGGCAGTGCCAGTGGTTTGCGGTTTCGAGAAAGAGTGGAAAGACGGCAAAGAGGTGGAGACCGCTAACGAGCACATCGTCAACAGCGTAGACCCACTCTGGACACGTCGCCCAGCCGACCTCAAGGAGGAGGACTACCAGACCTTCTACCGCGCCCTCTACCCATACTCCGAAGACCCGCTCTTCCACATCCACCTCAACGTGGACTATCCGTTCAACCTCACCGGCATCCTCTACTTCCCACGCATCAAAAACAACATCGAGCTGCAGCGCAACAAGATTCAGCTCTACTGCAATCAGGTGTTCGTGACCGACTCCGTGGAAGGCATCGTACCCGACTTCCTCACACTGCTTCACGGCGTGATCGACTCGCCAGACATCCCGCTGAACGTGAGTCGCAGCTACCTCCAGAGCGACAAGAACGTCAAGAAAATCTCCACCCACATCACCAAGAAAGTGGCCGACCGCCTTGCCGAAATCTTCAAAGCCGACCGCAAGGAATTTGAAGAGAAATGGGACGCACTGAAGATTTTCATTGTCTACGGCATGCTCTCCGACGAGAAATTCTACGACAAAGCCAAAGAGTTTGCACTCATCAAGACTACCGACGGCAAATGCTTTACCTTCAGTGAGTTTGAGACCCTCATCAAAGACAACCAGACCGACAAGAACGGCAACCTCATCTACCTCTATGCCAACAACCTCGACGACCAGCACAGCTACATCGAGGCTGCCAAGGCAAAGGGTTACGAGGTGATGCTCATGGACGGACAGCTCGACGCCCACTGGGTAAGCCAGATGGAGCAGAAGAACGAGAAGAGTCGCTTCGTTCGCGTTGATGCCGACGTGGTTGAAAAGCTCATCGAGAAAGATGACGCCAAGACCCTCTCGCTCACCATGGAGCAGCAAGACATGCTCACCACCATGTTCAGCTCGCAAGTTGAGAAAACCGGCAAGACCGAATACCTTTTCAAGGTGGAGGAGCGTGGCGAAAACGTAGAGCCAATCACCCTCACACAGAACGAGTTCACACGTCGTATGAAAGAGATGGCTGCCACCGGCGGCAACCCAATGATGATGTTCTACGGCGAGATGCCCGACACCTACAACCTCATCCTCAACGCCTCACACCCACTGGTTGCCAACCTGCTGAAAGAGGCTGAAGAGAACCTCGGCGCCACCATCAAACCGCTTGCCGAGCAGATGAGCACCCTCGAGCAGCTGCGCGCCACTCAGAAAGAGGCTCAAGACAAAGCCACCGACGACGCCGAGAAAGAGACTATGCGTCAGCAGGTGAGCGACACCGACAAGCAGATTGCCGACCTCCGCGAGAAGAAAAACGGCCACTATGCCGACTTCGCCGCCACCCGTCCACGCATCCGCCAACTCATCGACCTCGCACTCCTCTCCACAGGCATGCTGAAGGGCAAGGCGTTGGCCGACTTCGTGGAGCGCTCCTTCAAACTCATGGACTAATCTCCCACATCCCAACGGATAACCACAGGAGGCAGACTCACAGCAGTTTGCCTCCTTTCTTTTTGCACGTTTGGCGCACCGTGTCAGCCGTTTGCAAAAAAGTAGCCATCCGTGGGGTCAATAATCGGGTGGAGTAGGGGCTTAATTCAGCAAAAAGTTATAATTTTGTAGGC
>CALEJM010000077.1 GCA_937898265.1 uncultured Porphyromonadaceae bacterium | reverse complement strand
CATATTAGTCATTTATTAGTAAACGCGCAAAGTTAAAATATTATTTTATATTATTGGCAACAAAGAATTGGCACATTCATTATTGACCAGCGTCATCTGGCAGAATTTACCTTTTGTTATACTAATGGTGCTTTTGCGTGCTGTAAATTTTCTGTTAAATATCGAACAATAGCTAATCATACATTCAATGACAAATCTGTGACGTAATCTAAAAACATAATGAACTATGTGGTGGTTGATGGTGATTTTGCTCTCAATGATTGCCAAACTCCTCGTTGAGTCCTTTCACAAAATCACATGATTCAATGAAACCGGTGAAAATGACCTTGCTGAAAATTTTGGTAATAGATATTTCTGTGGAAATATACACAAAAAAACCGCATGGGGTAATCCATGCAGTCTGTTGGCTTCAGTCTCGGGAAAGGTCTCAATACAACAAACTGAATGGGCCCCATGCGGGCACATATCTTTGGAAAGATGATGTGTCACATCGGGCTCAGGCTTCAGTTTTGCTGTAGTATTTCAGACCTGACTGTTAAGTTTCCCGAGACTTAAGTCGTCAGCAAAACGTCAAGCATGACGCCTAAAACAAAATGTCCGGCTGCAGTATGGACCGCAACCGGGGCAAAGATAGAAAACTTTTTTTGATATAGCCAAAGGTTTTGAAAGAAAAAAATCTAAGGCTACGGACTACAAATAGAATAGTCTCGAAAAATTCTGAGAAACCGTTTTGCAGAAGGAAATATGGAGATGAAAAAATCAAAATCAAAATAAAAACAAGCAGTATTATCAATACAGGTTGTTAATTATTTTTGTATCAAAAGTTTAATATAAAAATAATGGTAGAAACTAAATGTAAACTTCTGAGAATGAATAGAGATAACTCAATTAGTTTCAAAAAGAGAAGTTTGCGATAGAAAATATCAAAATGCCGATTAGAAATGCGCCATAACATTTGGTTATTGAGTAGATTAACAATGGAAGGAGACAGTGAGGAAAAAACTTTGAAAAATTAGGAATAAAACTTGGAGAAATCACCCAGAAAAAATCGCTTCAAAAGAGCTGTATTCAAAAAATTTTTACTGATATATTTTTCCTTGAATAATGGGTCAAAAGTTATCCCTTTTTTTCGCAAATTTTTATCCACATAAACTCACACCCTAAGAAAATTAGGTTTCAGCCACTTAACGTAGTTTTCCACAATTTCCACACACTTATTATTATGGTGATTTTTTTATTTTTAAATTTATATATACAACAGCAATAACAACACATTGAGAGGAGGTCTGAAAATTGAGTTGTCTCATTTTTTGACACTACTCTACCCTATGCGACCGATCCGTCAAGACGGAAAAAATCCTCACCTTATTCTTTAGAATAAGGGCACGAAGGAGGTCTGAAAAAAGAAAAGGAGAGAGTCACTCGCTGCAATTTCTGCAGATGGAAATTGACTTACGGTCGGAGTTCACCTTGGCGCGAAAATCGTTGAATTCATCGCTATTCCAGATGACCGAAAGGGGCGATTCATTGAGGTCGCCAACAGGAAAATGGGGTACTTTATCGAAACAGCAAACCATCACCTTGCCGTCGCTGTTGACAACGCAGCCCTGGTAGATGCGACTGCAACGATTGGCTAACGGTTTTTTGAGTTGCCAACGTCCGCCGCGTTTGACGTATCGGGAGTACTTCTCGTTGTCTGGAATCATTTCGGGTTTATGCTCATAGTCATGGATCTGGGCTGTCTTGATGGTGGAGAGGTCGGCGCCTATCGTTTTAGAGAGTTGCTTAAACTCATTGACTTGATGTTGGTTATGTTTGAAAACCACCATTTGACATTCTATAATAGGAAAGCGCGACTTCAACCGCTCTTTGAGCTCCACCAATGTTTTGACGTTCTCAAGAATCTGATCGAGATTGCCCCCTTTGCGATATTTTTCGTAGACCTCTTGCGTCGTTCCGTCAATAGAGACAATCAGACGATCCAAACCGGCTTTGATGAATCGTTCTGAGAGGTCGGCATTGAGCAGCATTCCGTTCGTTGAAATGATGGTGGCTACCCTACTCTGTCGGGCAATTTTCACCATTTCATCGATATTTTTATTGATTAGCGGTTCGCCCTGAAAAAACAGTTGAACATCAAAAACATAGTCTTTGACCTCATCGATGATTTTCTTATAGAGTTCCAGGCTGATACCTCGTTCTTTACGTAATGTTTGGTGGGTGCCGATGGCGCACTCCGGACATGCCAGATTACAGACGCTACTTGGCTCGATAGAGACGAAACTTGGCATCGTAGAAACACACCTTTTTTGATGCGACTCTGCGTAACGATTTGCGAGAAAATTTCTAATTTTTTTCCCACTTACTACTCTTAATAATATGTCAAAAGTCTCTAAAAACATCTTGGATGAGTAGTCGTAAAACTATTAATTGCTAAGAATCAAAGTTTTATCGACTAAAAAAAATGTCTCAAAAAGCGGAGCAAATATAACCTTTTTATAGCACCAAATGCGTAATTTTGTCCACGTTCTGATAATATAAATTTTTCAAACATAAAAAGCAATGAAAAAGTCCCATCTTTTCTTAGGTACAACCCTGGTGGCCATCATCGCGTTGTTCCTTTTCTCGTGCAAAGCTCCTCAGGAGTTTATGGACACAGTAACAGTAACTCCAAACCCATTGGAGTTGCACGCTGGCAAAGTAGCTTTCCAAATTGAAGGCACTTTCCCAGAGAAATATTTTGATAAAGAATTGGTATTGAAAGTAACCCCAGTATTGGTGTCAAACACCACAGGTCATCGTTACGAAGGTCCTACCAAAATTTATCAAGGTCAAAAAATCGAAGGCAATGGTATCGTTGTTGACTACAAAAAAGGTGGTCGTTACAACCAAACCGTTGAGTTTGTTTATCAACCAGACATGGAGTCTTCAGTATTGTTCCTCGAAGCAATCGCAATCTATAAAGGTGAGGAATATGTTGTTGAAGCAGAAAAAGTTGCAGAAGGTGTAGTAACTACTCCTCTCTTCGTAACCTACGCTCCAGGTGAGCTCTGCGCTCAAATCATGCCTGACAAATTCCAACGCATCATCGAAGAACGTCAAGAGGCTGAGATCAAATACCTCATCAACCAATCTAACGTTCGCACCAGCGAGACCAAAACCGAGGCAATGGTTGAGTTGACCAAAGCTATCAAGAGCGTAAAAGACGACGCTGCTAAACAAGTTAAAAGCATCGAAATCTCTTCATACGCTTCTCCAGACGGCGCTGAGGACATCAACGAAAACTTGGCTAAGAACCGTGACAAAGCTTCACAACAATATATCAAAGGTGAGATGAAGAAATTGAAATCTGACGTAACCATCAACTCAGAGTTTACCGCTGAGGACTGGAACGGTTTCAAAACTCTCATGGAGAACTCATCAATCCAAGACAAAGACGTTATCTTGAGCGTTCTCTCACGCTACACCGACCCAGAAGAACGTGAGGCTCAAATCAAAATGCTCTCAGGCGCTTACAAAGAAATCGCTACTGAGATCTTGCCACAACTCCGTCGTTCACGCATCACCTTGGTTACCGAAATCGTAGGTAAATCAGACGACGAAATCAAAGCTATCTACAAGAAAGATCCTTCAAAACTCACCGTTGACGAACTCCTCTACGCTGCTACTCTTACCGACGTTGCTGCTGAGAAGAAAGAAATCTACAACGCTGTAATCGCTAACTATCCTAACGATCCACGTGGTTACAACAACCTCGGTGTTATCTACTTCAACGAAGGCAACTTCACAGAAGCTGACCGCTACATCAAGAAAGCTTACACCTTGAACCCACAAAACGGCTTCGCTAACTACAACCAAGCTGTTATGGCTCTCTATCACAACGACGTTGACGCTGCTGAACAATTCCTCGGCAAAGCTAACGGCGTAGGCGAGAACATCTACTTGGCAAGCGGTGTTGTCAACATCATGAAAGGTCGCTACAACGCTGCAGTATCAAGCTTCGGCAAAACAGTTTCAAACAACGCTGCTTTGGCTTGCATCATGAACAAAGACTACATGACAGCTCGCGAAATCCTTGACGCAGTCAAGAACCCAACAGCTGAGACATGCTACCTCCGCGCTATCGTTGGTGCTCGCACCGACGACCACGTTCTCTGCTACGAGAACCTCAAATGCGCTATCAACATGAATAGCAACTACGCTATGAAAGCTGCCAAAGACCAAGAGTTCCGTGAGTACATCACAAGAAAAGATTTCCAAGATTTGCTCAAATAAGCAGTAGCTTTCCAAAAATAGAAAGAAGCCAGCCGAAAGGTTGGCTTCTTTTTTTGTCCTTTGGTCTATTGTCAATTTTTTTATGAATGAACGAAATTTCTTCCTTAGGATAAGGTGACGAAGGGAAATCGCGTGGAAAACTTTGCAGAAGGCGAAAAAATGGGAGACACTACTCTATTTCATACAAAAACCCATGCACTGAAAATTCAGTGTAAGCATCTGTAAATAAGTGTAAAGAGGAAAAAATAGTGCTTTGAGAATTTAATTATTCGGCGATTTTGACCAACTACCCACCGAATTTTTGATCTATTTCCACTTGAAAGAACCGAAACTGGCACCCAAGGCAGCCACCACAATATAAAAAGGATAAAGAAGGGCGGTAAGCGGGATCAGAGGAACGAGATGACCCTGTCGGGTGGTCGAGAGGAAATTTTTAAGCAAAGGAAAATCGGCTGCCAATTTTGTGGCGAACATCGCTAAGGCAAAAACCAAAAATTTGTTTGGATTGAAAATTGCCAAGACAACCATCACCACCATCAGCAAAGAAAGTAAAAACACCAGGCAAGCTACAAAGATAGAAAACTCGTCGGTGTATGCCGTCGTCTTCGAGCCCCAGCGTTTTCGTTGGTTGAAAAATCCATGGAGACTCTCCACAGGTTTTGTTGTAACCATATCTTTCGATTTAAGGTACATAATCGTTGCGTGCTGCTCTTTCAGGTATTGGAGCATAAAGATATCGTCGCCGGAGCGTTGTGTCTCCTGAAGGTGGTTTTTTGCCTTATTCCAACTCTCTTTGGTAAAGGCGAGGTTGGCGCCGTTGCAAAGGAACGGGCAGTTGGCAAAGGCGGCTGCAGCTCCCGAGGCTATCAGACTGGAAAATTCGATGGCTTGCAGTTTTTGGAAGAGCGACTTGGTGGGCGACAACTTCACGCCGCCGAGAATCATATCGGGATGATATTGTTGGTAGAACGCGACGATATCAGCTAAATGGGAAGCGGGTAGGGTGCAGTCGGCATCGGTGCAGACTATCAGTTGAGCCTCCACCTTCTCTATTGCCTCACGCAGAGCATTCTTCTTGCCGAACCCTTGCGTGGAGAACCCTTTAACACGTGAATCTTCATTGGCAATCTGCTGAATGATTTCGGGAGTAGCGTCGGTGGAGTGATCGTTGGCAATCACGATTTCCGTAGCGCTGTAGGTCTGGTTGCAGATCGACTGATAGAGTAGGGGGATATTCTCCTCCTCATTGCGACAACATACCACAACTGCTACATTTTCTCCATGTTCCATATCCTTGGTTGCTGGTTGGAAAACCGGCGTACGGCGCCATCTGCTCCATGCGGTTAGCACGAAGTAGGCATAAACAACTAAAACGCCTATGGATATAAATTTTATAATCATTCTATTGAAAGAAATCGTCGGCTTTGGAGAGGGTGAATGCAAATAATTCTATACTGCTGTCCACGCTCTTTATCGTCTTGGCGCACTCGTTGATGGTGGAACCTGTGGTCATCACGTCGTCAATGAGCATCAAACGTCTTCCAATCACTTTTTCAGGGTGGGCAACGTGAAAGATACCTTTGACGTTTTCGCTGCGCTCAGCGGCGTTTTTGTGGGTCTGTGTCTTGTTGTTCTTGGTTCTGACGATGGCGTCGTTGAGGATGGGGATGTGGGTCTTGTTGCTGATGCCTTGCGCTATCATCATCGATTGGTTGAACCCACGTTTTCTCTCACGTGCAGCATGGAGCGGAATAGGCACCAGGGCATCGACGTTGCAAACCTCAAACCACTTCGCCAACTCGGTGGCTGACACCTCGCCCAACATTGTGCCTAACTTGGGTTTGTTGTTGTATTTGATGCGTTGGATAACACTGCTGAAGTTGTTTTCTTTATTATAGTAAAACAGCATGTTGTAGTCCACGATTTCGGGGAGATTTTTCAGCACCTTGGTCACCATCACCCTTTTGGATGACTGATGAGTATCCATCAGCATGGTGGTAAGGCAACCGTTGCAGAGGTATTGCTCGTTGTCGAGCAATCGACTCTTGCAGGCGCTGCATTGATTGGGGAAGACCAGTCGGAACAGCGCTTTCAGTGGATTGACCTTTATCGTCATGCTGCAGTAGTTATCTGGGTTTTAAACAGCAGAGACACAATACAAAAACGGAGTAGTTTGAAGTATTGTGTCTCGCTTTATCTTGTTGGATGAGAGCGCTTAGTTGGTTGGCACCACGAAGCGGATGGCAGTGCGGTTACGTTGCTGAACAAACACCACTTTCTCGCCCACCAGTTTGTCGACAATCTCTTGGGTGTAGTGGCGAATAGTGATTAGTTCCACGTCGGTATTGTAGAGCACCTCGTACTCATCTTTCAAATCGTTGATGAGGGCGTTGAAGTGCACCTTGTTGTAGTCGATGCAAAGCGAGAAGCTGATGGCAGACATCTGTATCAAGCTCACCTTCAATTTGTAGCCGGCAAGGATAGAGAAAATCTTGCTGAGGCGCTCTTCGGCAATGAAGGAGAAGTCGCGTGGACGGAGGGTGAGTAGCACCTGGTTGTTCTTGTTGATATAGATAGGTGGCATCTGCACCTTCTCTTGAAACTCGTTGATGATGGAGCCCTGTTTCTCTGGTTCGATAAACGAGCGAACGAGCAACGGAATCTTTTTGTTTTGCAGCGGTTTAACCGTCTTTGGGTGGATAACGCTGGCACCGCAGTAGGAGAGTTCGATGGCCTCTTTATAGCTCATGCGTGGGATGATGACCACCTCTTCGTAGCGTTTCGGATCGGCATTCATCACGCCAGGCACGTCTTTCCAAATAGTGAGACTCTCAGCATTCAGCAGATTGGCAAGGATGGCGGCAGTGTAGTCGGAGCCCTCGCGACCCAGTGTGGTGGTCTCGTTGGTCAGCGTGCCGGCAATGAAGCCTTGGGTCACGTAGCAGTCAACGTCGTCGAAGGTGAATGCGGTGTGACAGAGTTTCTCGGAGAGGTCGATGTTGACGTTGCCCTCGCGGAAGTTCTCATCGGTCTTCAGGCAGGTGCGGATGTCAACAAATCGGCAGCGTTTGGTTTCTATGTTGAGGAAAGTAGAGACAATGGTGGTGGAAATCAACTCGCCGAACGAGACGATGCGGTCGTACTCGTAGTCGTAGTTTTTCGAAGGTTTGTTTTCGATGATGGCATGGAGTTTCTTGTAGATTTCGTCGAGTAGCGTGTCGATGGTTGTTCTATCAGTAAACAATTCGCTCACAATGCCTTCGTGGAAATCTTTTACGATTTGTACGTTTCTCATCAGGTCGGGTTTCTGGTCGAAGAAACTGTTGACCACGGCTTCGAGGGCGTTGGTAGTCTTGCCCATGGCAGAGATGACTACCACGAGTTTTTCTTGCTCGTTGTTGACGATAGATTGAAGGTTTTTGACGCCGGCAGCCGATTTTACCGACGCGCCACCAAATTTGAATACTTTCATATTGTCTCTAAAAACTGATTAGTTTGACCCCTTGAATTGGGACCTATTTTCCAATGTGCAAAGATACGAATTATTTTGTTTCGTTGCTCTGGGTAGAAATCACTACAGTTGCCTCTTCGCCTTCCTCGTAGAAAGTGTTTTTGATATCGTCAATAAGGAACTGCAGTTTGTCGGTGTCGGTGTTCTTTGTATAATAGTAGTCTTCGAACATCAGCACCACGAAACCGTTGTAGACGCAGAAGTTCAGTCGACTGCCTGTGAGCATGATTTGCGGAAACTCATAGGTTTGGAAATCGTTTTTCCAACCCGATTTGTTTTCGTTGAGCCATTCGGCAAACTTTTGGAACTTCTCGCTGTCGTCGTTGATATAGTCGAGAGGTTTACTCCATTCTATGTTGTTGATTTGAAGGTTGGTAAACAGCATCAGCATGTTTTCGCCCTCAAGGAGTGAGTCGGGGTCGATGGTTTCGGAGCATGAGGTTGCGAAGCAGAGCAGTGGGAGCAGCAGCAACCAGTGTTTAAGTCTATTCATTTTTTGAGTTGTTATTTTGTTGTTTTTTAAATTCCTGAAGTTTAAGCAATTCGTCGCGCCATTGGGCTGCCTCCATGAATTCGAGTTTCTTGGCAGCTGCCTCCATCTCGCGTTTGGCGTGGACGATGGCCTTGTCGATTTGGTTTGGTTTCATCATCGTCACCACTGGTTCGGCTGCCACGCTGAAGGTCTCGGGCTCGATGTAGGCCTTCTCTGGGATGTTGAGGTTGGCAAGGGCAGAGGCTGTGCGGTGAGCGATGGCTCGTGGAGTGATGTTGTGTTCCTCGTTGAAACTCATCTGTTTGGCGCGTCGGCGATTGGTCTCGTCGATGGTTTTTTGCATGCTCTCCGTAATCTTGTCGGCATACATGATGACCTTGCCGTTGAGGTTGCGGGCGGCGCGACCTGCCGTCTGGGTGAGTGAGCGGTGGTTGCGTAGGAATCCCTCCTTGTCGGCGTCGAGGATGGCCACGAGCGACACTTGTGGGAGGTCGATGCCTTCGCGGAGGAGGTTGACGCCAATCAGCACATCGTAGATGCCTTTGCGGAGGTCGTCGAGAATTTGAACGCGCTCCAACGTATCAATGTCGGAGTGGATATAGGTACAGCGGATGCCCATCTTGTGGAAGTATTTGTCGAGCTCCTCTGCCATACGTTTCGTAAGCGTGGTGACAAGCACACGTTCGTCTCTCTCAGCACGTTGCGCAATCTCTTCCATGAGGTCGTCAATCTGGTTGAGGCTTGGGCGGACGTCGATTTCGGGGTCAAGCAGACCAGTAGGGCGGATGACCTGTTCAACGACAACGCCTTCAGATTTCTCCAATTCGTAGTCGGACGGCGTGGCGCTTACGAAGACCACCTGGTTGACCATCTGCTCCCATTCGTAGAACCGCAGTGGACGGTTGTCGAGGGCGGCAGGCAGGCGGAATCCGAACTCCACGAGGTTCTTCTTACGGGAGGAGTCGCCGCCGTGCATGGCATGAATTTGCGGCAGGGTGACGTGGCTCTCGTCGATGAACATGAGGAAATCTTTCGGGAAGCAGTCGAGCAGACAGAACGGACGGCTGCCGGCGGCGCGACCGTCAAAATAGCGTGAGTAGTTCTCGATGCCAGAGCAGTAGCCCACCTCGCGAATCATCTCGAGGTCGTAGTTGACGCGCTCGCTGAGGCGTTTGGCTTCATAGTCCTTGCCTATCTCTTTGAGAAACTCAACTTGTTTGCCGAGGTCGATAAGTATTTCATCCACAGCGCGATTGATTTTCTCTTGTGTGGTCACGAAGATATTGGCAGGGAAGATGGCGTAGCTGTCGAGATTCTCGATGAGATGTCCGGAGACGGGGTCGAAGGTAGCGATGGCATCGATTTCGTCGTCGAAGAACGTGACGCGGAGGGCGAAGTCGGCATAGGCAAGGAAGATGTCGACGGTGTCGCCTTTCA
>CALEJM010000076.1 GCA_937898265.1 uncultured Porphyromonadaceae bacterium | reverse complement strand
TCACGATAGAGTCGCAACCGTCGGCAGCGGTAAGATAGCGGTGGTAGGTGCCAGGAGTAACCACCGAGAAACCGTTGAGGTTGTAGGTGGTGCCTGGACAGACGGAGTCATTGAACACCGTTTCAGCCGCTTGTTTCACCGTCAATGACAACACGATGATGGTGTCGCCAGAGATACGTGAGAAACTGAGCGGAGAAGCTGCTACGTTGAGGTCGGTAGAGAGGAGTTGGAAACCGTTAGCGTTGTAGTCGTAACCCTCGCAAACCACGTCAGCGATGTTGACTACATGATCTACAGCCTTGACTTCAACGTTGCCGATATGAATATCGTTGTTGCTACCAGCAAGCGTTGACTCGGCATAGAATGCCAACACAACATCTTCGCCTTGGAACTGCTGCAAAGAGAGTTGGATGCGCTGAGCCTGATTCGGGATATTACTGTAGACGCGACTTGAACCCGTCTCATTCCACTCAGCCACGATATCGGCAGCGTTCCAAGTGTTGCCACCATCGCGAGAAGCGAGAACAAGGAAACGGTCGTCGTCCACGTTGCCTGAAGGAGAGATTGGATTACCGCTGCCATTGGCTGTCAGGGCGAGGTCAAAGGCAAGGATCGCCGTTGTGTCGATGTGTATAGTAGGCATCTGCAACCAGTGGTGAGTCAGACTATGCACATTGATGCGGGCGTGGTCGCCAGTGATGCCGAAGTTGTTGACACAAGCTCTCCAACCGTCGAATGTCACGTTGCGAGTTGCAAATCCTGTCCAGATATTGCTGAGTTGACCAGTGTAACGCTCCCAGCAAGCAGGGGTGAACATACCAGAGAAATCCTCAGCAAAAGGCATGGTGTAGATAGGACATGGCGTTGTTACGGAAGTGGTATTCCATGAACTGCTGGTGCTATCGTCGCAAAGGGTGCGAACGTGAACATAATAAGATGTAGACGATTGCACAGGGACGGTCACTGAGGTTGAAGTGGTGGTCTGTGCGAAGATTGCGGTAGCAGTGTCTGGCACTAACGATTGATCAACAACCACCTCATAAGAGACTGCATTAGCAGCACCAGCGAGTTGAACATCGAGGGTGTTTGCGGTCACGTTGACCGTTGTTGTTGGAGCCACACAACCAGGAATCAACTCTACGTAGAAGTTATCGATATAGTAGTAAGAATAGGCGGCAGCTGGTGTGCGGAGAGCCACAAACTTACCGTTGCCCACATAGCTTGAGAGGTTGACGGTGCGCTCCTCCCAAGTATTCAAATTGTTCGGGCTGATAGATTGAACAGGAACAAAAGTGCTATAATCGGCTGGGTTGGTCATCACACCCACCTCGATGGTTGAGGTTGCGGCAGTACCGTAAGCACGGAAACGAACACGGAGTTGGTCGAGCGGTGTGCCGGCAATCTCTGGCGTAGCAGCATAACTATAGTAAGATGCTGTGCCGTAGAAGCAGAGGGAGCCTGGCGCACTAAACGAGGTAGCTGAAACGTAAGGATAAGCAGTATAAGTGTAGTTGGTACCCGTTGTCCAGCAAGTTGGGTGAGCGTTATAACCCGTACCATAGGCATCGAACGTCTCAACGAATGGCGTATTCTCGCCAACCGCCACAGCGGCGCAAGAGGTTACGTAATGACCAACGGTAGTCCAAACGGTTGTGTCGCCAGAAGAACAGAAACCACGCATAGTCAGATAGTAGTCGGACTGCGGAGTGAGACCTGTAACAGTGTAAGGGAGCGAGACAATGGTGTCAAGCAACAGACCACCGTCACCAGGGGTAAATGTAGTGTTGTTAACCTGGAGTTGAACCGTCTGACAATCGGTAGTAGCATCCACAACCAAAGTGGTTGAGAGGGCAGCTACATCTACGTTAGATACGTAGCAACTCTTCTTGATCATAGAGATATTATCAACAGCAGCAGCCGGTTGATTACCTGTGCTGTAGTCATTATGCCAAGCAAAGACAAGGTAGTATTCGCCAGCAGGAGCAACCACGTCAACAGTCTTATTGTTCCAGACAGCAGTATTGCCTAACTGACTGCCACCATCCACAGCGATGAAACCAGTGCCTGCGGCAGGAACGCCAGAGGCAGCATAGCCAGCAAAGCCATTGAAGTCAAAAGTTGAAGGAACGAGGTAGACGCGGAGGTAGTCAAAATTATTCTCGCCGTAACACTTCCAGTCGAACGAGAGTGTAGCAGCAGAGCCATCAAGTTCAATGAGACGACAAGCAAAGGCATCGGTAGTCGCAGTGATGTTATAGCTGTTGGTCACGCCGTTATCAGAAGAGATATAAAGTGCGTTGCTACCAGCACTATGGGTTGCAGAACCGATATACCAACCATTGATCGCACCATTGTGGAAAATCCAGTTGGCATTATCACCAGAGTTTTCAAAGTCAACAACGAAAGGCAGAAGTGGCACACCGCCGTTGGTCATCACGTTAATCATCACCCATTCGCTATAGTCGCCATTGCCACAAGAGGAGCGAACGTAGAAGTCGTAAGCCTCGTTGACAAGGAGGTTGTTGATGGTAGCAGAAGGGGTAGTCACGGCAATAGGAGTTACTAATGATGGGTTGACACCGGCAAGACCGTAAGCCACCTCCCAAGCGGTCTCGTTGTCGCCTGGATTCCATGCAAGGTCAATAGCGATGGTATCGGTGCCAATCATGTTAGCCACATGGAGATTGGTAGGAGCAAAGCAGCTGACCACAGTATCAACCATCACGGCATCCACATAAACGGTCGTAGCGTTTTGCTCGAGGTCACCGTCCACCATAAATGCAATGTAGTTGCCGTAGCCGTAGCCACCCAACTTCACGATTTTGGTGCTCCAGACGCCAGCAGCATAGGCTGTATCGATTGGCGAGAAACTTGAGAGGTCGAGCGGATCGCTCATCAGACCCACGAGGAGATGTGCATTGCCCGTAGCACAGCGGTGGGAGAAGGTGAGCATCAGCGTATCGATAGATGAGGCGAAACTTGGTAGGACAGCACAACCAGCACTGTTGCCGATGTTGGCGCCATAGTACCCGAAGAGTGAGAGCACCTTATTCTCGCCTGTGACGTCGGTAGCTGTAGCCACGCAAGGGTCGTAGACATTGGTGGTTGGGAGAGCTCCGTTCTGACTATGGAGTACGGTCCAGCAGTTTGGAGCAACACCATTAGACAATGCACCGAAATTCTGAACGTAAGGAACGGTCTGCATACCACAGAGAGTTGCGAACTGATACTCGTCGCTCCATAGTGAGAGACCATCGTTATCGCAGTCCGCCTGCACATATATATAATATGTAGTTGCAGAAGCAAGGAGACCTGTGAGGTCAACGCTATTGCCTGGCACTTGGGTCAGCACCATAGCAACATCGGCATCACCTTCTGTAGCTTGATTAGGATCGATAGAAGCGGTAGCCACTACAACATTATGAGCATTGGCAGAAGAGGTCCATGAGATATTGGCACCAGTCAAAGAGAGGTTGGTGGCAGCCACATCGGTTGGGAGAGCGCAGTTGCGCGACTCACTGATTTCCACGTCGTCCATCCAGAACCAGTAGAAACTTACACTCTGCTGAACAAAGGCGATGGCATAACCAGTTCCAGTCAGACCGCAACGGTCGAAGAGCACAGACTGCTCCTCGTAGACTGCATTGGCAGCAAAATCAATGGTATCAACTGGAATGAAGGTGGTGTAGTCGGCAGGATTGCTCATCACACCTACCACAAAGTTGCCGCTGGCAGCATGCTCGCGACGAACCCAGAACTTAGCCTCAACATTCTCAATACTTACGGAGAGTGGTGGTGTGGCTATATAACCTGTGCCGCCACGGAACTTCACAGAGTGAGAGCCGCCGTGTGGGAAACTTGTGTCTTGAGATGGGGCGTTATAGTTGCCCATTGGCTGACCATTAGACCAACAACTTGGGAGGCTATTGCTTGTCTCAACAACCTCAAAGCCTTCAACGATGCGGTTAACACTGCTACAAGGCGTTACGAATGAGACGTTAGCCCATGCTGAAGTTGGGTCGCAGTTGCTCTTTACATAAGCATAATAGGTGGTAGATGGGTTGAGGTTGTTAACCACCAAAATACTGGTGCTTACGGTAGTATCAAGTGTTGAAGCAGCCGATGACTCAAGATTTGTCAGCGGAGACTCCGACACTTTGACGTGATAGGTCGTACTGTCGCTTGCACGCCAGGTGAGGGTGGCAGAGCTACCTGTCACAGTGGCAGTCAATGGAGCCGCAGAGAAACAACCAGTGCGCGCCACAAAAGAGATGTTGTCGACAGCGAAAGAAGTTGAGCCATAGTCCCAAGCATCGTTTTGCCAGATGAAGAGCAACATCATGGTGTCTTGGGCGGTAGCGGTATAGTCGGTGATGGCTGTCTCCCAAGTGGTGAAGTCGGCCAACTGAAGATTTTCGTCAAGGGCAATCCAGCCTGTTGGAGCACCAGTAGAGAGGATGTTGCTGGCATTAGCTGGGATTTGCTCAGTATAAGGCACGAGGAAAGCGCGGGCAAAGTCGTAGTTATGCTCGCCGACACCGGTCCAATCGAAGCTGATAGTATAAGAACCTGCTGGTATGACGATGGTACGATAGGCGTAGGCATACGACTGACCAGCATTGGTATAGGTAAAGGCGCTGCCGTTGTTGCTGACATACATAGCCCTTGAGCCTGTCTTGTGGGCAGAAGTGCCGATGCAGAAAGCAGCACCACCAGTATGTCCAAACTCCCAACTGTTAGACTCAGGTTCTGAAGTCT
>CALEJM010000075.1 GCA_937898265.1 uncultured Porphyromonadaceae bacterium | reverse complement strand
AAGGGGGCATCCCTGCCGTACGTCTCGACAACGTCTACGTCAGCACCTACTCCTGCTCACCTGAGTGCCGTGGCGGTTCGGGCACCAATCTCACTTATATCGGCGTTATCTGCCACGAGTTGGGACACGTCTTCGGTGCTGCCGACTACTACGACATCGACTACTCCGGCTACAACGGCACAGGCGACTGGGACATCATGGCTTCCGGCTCATGGAACAACTCTGGCATCACCCCAGCCCATCACAACCCATACGTCAAGATCTACGACTATGGCTGGGTAACCCCAACCACCCTCAGCAATCCGCAGACCATCACCATGCAGCCATCTGCCACCAGTGGTGCTCACTACTACAAAGTAAATACCGCCACCCCTAACGAGTTCTTCATCCTTGAGAACAAGCAGCAGATGGGCTTCGATACCCACATCCCAGGTCATGGCCTCCTCATCTACCGCCGTGCTTCCGACATGTCAAGCCACGGTCCTAACGACGATCACCCACAAGGCTTCTATCCAGTCTGCGCCTCTTCCACTGTGGCCCTTCCAACCTCCAGCGCCAGCAGCTATGGCAGCATCGACTCGCAGGGCTGTCCTTTCCCTGGCAGCAGCAACCAGACCTCGTTCACCGATGCCACCACCCCTTCCATGAAATCGTGGAACGGCACCAACACCGCTAAACCAATCACCAACATCACCGAGAACACCTCGAACCACACCATCACCTTCGATATCCTCGGTGGTCAAGGCGACAACCCATACAACTTTACTGCCACACTCGCTTACCCTAACGTCAACCTCAGCTGGCAGTTGAACAACAACCGCAGCGTGCTCGTTGTCTACAACACCGTCGACCAGTTCGGCACACCTGCCAACAACACCACCTACACCGCTGGTCAGACCCTCCAGGGCGGCGGCACCGTGCTCTATGCAGGTAGCGCTACCTCTACCGTCCACACCAACGTCAACCTCTCAACACGCTACTACTACCGCATATATTCTAAAGTATATTCCGGCAACAACTACAGCTACTCCACCGGCATCGGTGCTGACGTCTTCACCGGTTGCGGCGGCACCATCACCAACTTCCCATTCGTGCTCGACTTCGAGAGCCCTATTGAGGATCTCTGCTGGAGCGTCGACTCCACCGACAACATCTTCTGGAAACGTGGTCAGGCTGGTGAGTTCCCAATCAGCCTCCAGCCAGACGGCCAGTACATCGGTTGGATGTATGCTTCCAACTACAACGACAACTACAGCAACCTCACCTCGCCACTCCTCGACTTCAGCAACTATACCAATCCTATGGTTCGCTTCGAGTGCATCATCCCAGAGTGGAGCGGCGACCAAGACACCCTCTACGTGCAATACCGCACCGGCACCTCAACCACTTGGACCACTGCCGCCGTGCACGCTACCGATGCCTCACAGATGCCTCTCACCGACACCATCGCCCTCCCTGCCAACTGCACACAGATTCGCTTCCGTGGCTTGGCTCACTATGGTTACGGCATCTATATCGACGACATTATCATCAACGCCACCTATGCGCCACAACCTGGTGTAACCGTCAACCTCTCCGATACACACTGTGAGGGACAGCCTTACACCGACAACGGCTTCAATATTCCAACCGAACAGTTGCAGCCAGGCACTCAGGTCTTCACCCGCACCTCCAACGACACCACCTACGTGCTCACCCTCACGGTGAACGGTATGGCGCGTCAGACCGAGACCCACGAGATGTGCAACGGCACCAACTACACATGGCGTGGTCATCCATTTGCCAACACCCTCCCTGGTCACTACATCGTCAACGATACCGTGCCTTCTGCCACCGGTTGCGGCACCATCTACACCCTCGATCTCACCGTCAATGCTGGCTATTCCGCATTCATCAACCTTGAGATTGGTGAAGACGAAGTGCCTTACCTCTGGAACGGCAACACCATCACCACAGACGGCACCTACACCTACAACGGTACCACCGTTCATGGCTGCGACTCTGTGATCTACCTCAACGTACACATCTGTCAGTTTGAACGCGATACCCTCCGTCGTAGCATTTGTCAAGGCACGGGCTTCGTTATCTCTGGTTATAGTATCCCTGATGTTCCGGGCGTATATTATTACTATGATACCATACCTGCAACTACTGGCGACTGCGGAACAATCACTACGCTGGAGTTGACAGTGCTTGCTATCTCCAACGACACCATTCACGTAGAAGTCAATCCATCCGACCTCCCATACCGCTGGAATGGTCAAGACTATTATCAGTCCGGCTTCTATACAGAATATCTCTCATCAAGCTTCGGTTGCGACTCTATCATCACCCTTGAGCTGAAGGTGCTCAACGGTCTCGACTACGCCGAGGACGGTCTCTTCACCATCTCGCCAAACCCAGTAGAGAAGGGTGGTAGCGTCCGTCTCGACGTCACCCTCGAAGAGGCAGAGCGCAACGGTCTAATGGTTGAACTCTTCACCGCAGGCGGCAAACTTGTCTCACGCCTTGAGCCAAAAGAACAACCTCTGACTGTGAAGATGCCAGAAGTTGGCGGTCTCTACATGCTCCGCCTCACCACAGGCTCTGGCCGCACGATGTACGGCAAAGTCATCGTCAAGTAAAGACCCTCTCCCCCAACCCCTCCCCCGTAAAAAGGGGGAGGGGAGTGGTTACCATAGCCCTCGCTTACCCACAGCGGGGCTTTTTTTGTTTAAGTGAAAAGTGAAAAGTGCGCCTCATCGCCCTATCGCCCAATTGCTAATTACTAATTACTAATTGCTAATTCCTTATTAGGTCTACCTTTCGAACATTTCGAACATTTCTCAACCCTATTGAATTGCTAACTACTAATTACTAATTGCTAATTCCTCAAAGGGTCTACCTCTCTCAACCCTTCGAACACCTTGAACATTTCTCAACCCTATTGAATTACTCATTACTCATTACTAATTTCTAATTGCTAATTGTAATATGTCCCCTTTGGGGATGGCCTTCTTTAACCTAAAAGCCTCGCCTATGTTCGAAAAGCTCATATTATTTTGTTAATCGGTGGAATTTCTGAATCGTCGTGGGCGTTGCTTGCGCAGTGCGGAGTAGAGTGGGCGGTGGTGCTTGAAAAGTTTACTTTTCTCCACCTTTTACTGTCGCTTCTCTCCCTTTGCCGACCCCTCCCCATACCCTCTCTATGACCCTGAAAATAAATTCATAATAACGATATATTGTTGATAATGTTCGCGTTATTCCCACCTCTGAAAAAAGATTGTGTCCATGGTCGTTAAGTCACAGATTTTTTGTAATATTGTTGTAGCGTTTCCCAAAGGAAGCTCACCGTCCAGACGCATTTTTTATTGGCTTTCGCTCAACGGTTTGAAGGCGCAAAGGCATAGAAATTAGTGCGTTCGTAAAATGTGAATTAACAAATTAACTTAATACCAACCCTACTCGTATGAGAAAATGCATTTTCACCCTGTGCCTTATCGCCGTTTTGTGCGGTATGAGCACTAGAGTTGAGGCTCGGAAAACGGTCGAGCAGACCGCTGCCGGGCAGGGCATGACCTCGGGCAAAGCCGTGGCTGTTGTTGCCGACGCCACCCAATGCCAGACCCCGACAGACCTCCAGGCCTATCGCGTCACCTCCTCCAGTGCCGAACTGATGTGGAGCGCCTACGACGCTGCCTATGCCTATGGTCTGAAAGTCAGCACCACACAACTCGCAGACCCTGCAACGCAGACCGGCGACGTCTTCGACCAGACGGTCTACTACAAACCCTATCAGGTGACGGGCCTCACCCCAAGCACCACCTACTACTTCTACGTCAATGCCATCTGTGGCCCTACCGACGAGAGTGTGTGGAGCGGAGCAGGCACCTTCACTACTGGCTGTGCTGCCGTAGCCATTCCTTATGTGGAAGGCATGGAAAGCTCAGGCTCCTACCTTAGCTGTTGGACTCGCCGCTTCGACGCAAACGGCGACTGGAGCAACACCACCCCTGCTGCCTCCACCTATCAGCCAACCACCAACTCAACACGCCACGGCGGTTCACTCGCGGCACGCCTCTACGCCTACTATGCCAACGGCGCCCTCGAGCCTCGTACCACCCGTGCTTATATCGTTTCACCTGAACTCAACACCACCGACATCCGTCAGCTTCAGGTAACCTTCTGGGGTCATTCAACCACCATGGTGGGTTCAGTCCACGTAGGTGTGATGACCGACCCAACCGACTTCTCAACCTTCGAGGATTTGGCGCTCGTCTCAGTATCTCAGGCCAACACCTGGACCGAGTACACCGTGCCATTCAACGCTGCCACCAACGCTCAGGCCAAATATGTCTGCTTCATGGTGGATGGCGCCGACGGTTGGGGCAACTCGTTCTACTTCAACATCGACGACCTCACCTTCGACATTGCTCCTGCTTGTCCTAAAGCCTCTGCAATCAAGGCAGACGTCGTTGTCGACACCCACGCCACCCTCTCTTGGATGGGCAACGCCAACGCTTGGGACGTCAAGGTGAGCACCACCTCTATCGACCCCGACCAAGCCACAGGCAATATCTACGACGGCACCGTCAACAACCGAACCATCAGTCTCAACAACCTCACACAGAAGACACAGTACTACGTTTACGTACGTGCCAACTGTACCGCCTCTGGCGACGGCTATGGCGAATGGACCAACGCCTTCACCTTCCGTACCACAGGCTTGCCAGCTGTGCCACCATTCTTCACAGGCTTTGAAGATGCCACCGACAATCTCGCATGGGATATCTACAACGGCACTGCAGTCAACAAATGGAACATCGGCACCGCTGCCCACCGCACTGGCGCTAACGCACTCTATATCTCCAACGACAACGGTGTGACCAACGCCTATACCAACACCACTGCCGCCAGCGTCTTCGCCACACGCACCATCATGTTGCCTCCTGGCACACACTGCATCAGCTTCGACTGGCAATGCGCCGGCGAGAGCTCTGTCGACTACGTCCGTGCCGACCTCTGGGACATGAACTACAGCTTCGCCCCTGGCACAGCAGCCAACGGTACTGCTACTGCTTGCGCTGTAGGTGGTATCACCCTCAACAAGTCGAAACTCAACCTCGCCAACGGTTGGCAGCACTTCGAAGGTGACGTCACCGTGGCCGACACCACCCTTTATCAGCTCGCCTTCTACTGGCGCAACGACAACTCTGGCGGCTCCCTCCCAGCAGGCGCCATCGACAACGTCAGCATCGAGACCTACAGCTGCACCTCTCCAAGTCAGCTCCTCATCGGTCAAGTCACCTCCAACAGCGTAGTCCTCAACTGGACTCCAGGCAGTGAGACCCAATGGCAACTGCAGCTCATCAACAACGCAGGCACCACCGTGCTCGACACAGTGATTACGAACAACCCATTCGTAAACCTCAACAACCTCGTTGCCGGTATCGCCTACACCGTTCGCGTTCGCGGTCTCTGCTCAACCACCGACTTCGGCTGGTGGGTAAGTCGCAACTTCCGTACCACCTGCGGCGACATCCCCTCGCTCCCTTACTTCGACAACTTCCAGACCTATGGCACAGGTT
>CALEJM010000074.1 GCA_937898265.1 uncultured Porphyromonadaceae bacterium | reverse complement strand
TGTCGGTGTTGGACATCTGCAACGAGTTGCACATCTCCAAGAAGACATTCTATCTCCATTTCGCGTCAAAAGAAGACCTTGTCGACAGTTTGATGAACGGAGTAGACCACAGCGCGGAAATCGTGGAAGCCGTTAATGACTTTTCCGGCAATGTGATTGACTTTATCCATGGAGGTGCTGCCAAAGCGCAGAAAGTGATGGAAGACAAGAGCGCAATGAACGTGCTCTTCGACATCGAGAAATACTATCCCGCCGTCAGTGCCCGCCATTTTGAAAAGAAAAGCAAAGAACTCCGTTGTTATGCTGAGGCTGTGCTTGAAAAAGGTCTGGCGCAGGGCGTTTTCCGAAACGACGTCAACGTTGAACTGACCATCGCCATCTTCACACTCCTGAACCCAGCCTCCTTCCGCAAAATCGGTAAAGAGAAACTCTGCATCCCGAAGGATATGATAGACTTCTTCCTTCGCGGACTCCTCAACGCCAAGGGATTGGCCTACTATGAGCAACTCCTTGAAGCAGAAAAAACAGAAAAATAAACACTTAAAGATATCAGAAGTTTAACAATGAAAAAATCGTTTTTGCTATTAGTGGCCTTGGTATGCCTCTTGCCACTTAGCGCTCAAGACTCCATCCGCCATCAGCGCATCAGCCTGGCCGAAGCACATCAGCTTTGCTTGGAGCACAATCGTCAACTGCAGAACGCCTCGCTCGACGTCAAGAAAAGCGAAGCAGCCCGTTGGCAAACCATCGCCAGCATGTTGCCTCAGGCTCAAATGGGCTTGGACTACAGCAATATGTGCGGTTATAAAATCAATATGGGTGGATTTGAGATTCCGATGAACCCATCCGGAACCATGAATATCACCGCCTCAATCGCCTTGAGCGGCACTCAAATCGTTGGTGCTTTGGTTCAAAACCTTGCCCTCCAGATGGCAGACATCACCGCCAAACAGACCGAGCAGAACACTCTCAGCAACGTTACATATTCATATATGTCTATCCTTGCCATGGAGCAAACCCTCGGACTCTTGCGTCAGAACCTCGGCAACATGAACGAATTGCAGAAATTCACCGACGAGGCCGTACGCGTGGGTGTCAGCGAACGTACCGAAGCCGACAAACTCGCCGTTCAGGTGGCAAGCATGCGTAGCGCTATCAACCAAATGGACCGCACCCTCGAAGTGCTCTACAACAGTTTCGCACTCCAGCTGGGCGCAGGCATCTCCGTTCGTTACGAACCTTCACAAAGCATCGAAGAACTCCTCAACGCCGAAGAAGTGCTGAAACTCATCAACACCGACTTCACCCTTGAGAATAACTACACCTATCAACTCGTTGAGCAGAACACCAAACTCTCAAAACGTCAGGTCACCCTGGCTGCCATGGAGTATCTCCCAACCGTCAGCGCCTTCTATCAATACTCTGCCAAAACCTACTTCGGCAAAGACCAAGGCATGAACATGACCCCACCTAACGCAGTGGGCGTTTCTGCCACCGTGCCATTGTGGTCAAGCGGTCGTCGTGCAGCCTCCGTTCATGAGAAAAAACTCTCCTATCAAGAGGCTCAAAACAATCAGGCCGACATGAAGGATAATCTCTTGATTCAAGACAAACAGTTGAAATACAACCTCTCGTCAAGCTACGAGAACTTCCTCATCCAGAAAGATAACATGGACGTCTCACTCCGTGTCTACCAAAATATCTCTGAGAAATTTGCCCACGGCTACTCATCAAGCTTGGAGGTTACCACCGCAAGCTCTGAGTTGATCTCGGCACAAAACAACTACATCAACGCCTTGCTCGAGGTGGTCAATGCCCAACTTGAATTGCGCAAACTCTTGAACCTCTTCTAAGCAATCAATCAACAGAATAAAAAAATAACAAAATAAAATTTCGTCCAGATGGAATTCAAGAAATCATTAGTGCTGTTGGCATGTGCCACAGCCGTACTCTTCTCAGGTTGCAGCAAGAAAGCCGATGCCAACAAACAAGAAGAGGTGAAGAAAGAAAAAGTAGAGACTTCTCTCCTTCAAACTCAGAAAATTCAACGCGTACTGAGTCTCTCAACCACTCTTCAAGGCTACGAGACTGTAAGCATCTCTCCTTCCGTTACCGGCAATATCGAACACATCTATGTGGATGTGAGCTCACGCGTGTCACAGGGTCAGATGCTCGTTCGCATGGACCGCACACAATATAATACTGCAAAACTCACCTTCGCCAACCTCGGCGTAGAACTCTCTCGTACCGAAGCTTTGAAGAAAAGCGGTAGCATCAGCCAACAGGTTTACGACCAGACCAAACTGCAGTATGATCAGACCAAGAACAACCTCGAATTCCTTGAGCAGAACACCTTCGTGAAAGCACCTTTCTCAGGCGTCATCTCTGCCAAGAACTACGAAGACGGCGAGCTCTATGGCGGTCAGCCAATCCTTCAACTCACCCGCATCAGCACCTTGAAGGCTTACATCGCTGTGCCAGAGTCTTACTTCCCAATCGTAAAGGCCGGTCAGAAAATCACCCTCTTCTCCGAGATCTATCCAGACCAGACCTTTGAAGCAACCATCGAGACCGTCTACCCAACCATCGACGCTTCAACCCACACCTTCCAAGTGAAACTCAAAATTCCTAACGGCAAGGAAATCCTCCGTCCAGGTATGTACGTTCGCACCGAGATGGCTCTTGGCGAAGCTGAGGCAGTCATGGCTCCATATCAAGCAGTGTTGAAACTCGTGGGTGCCAACGACCGTTATGTCTTCGTTAATGAAAATGGTGTTGCAAAACGTGTCGACGTAGAATTGGGTCAACGTGTTGACTCATACGTTGAAATCAGCGGTGAGGGCATCAAAGAAGGCATCGAAATCGTAACCCTCGGTCAGGGTCGTCTCGTAGATGGCTCAGTGCTCGAGATTACCAACAAGTAAACAACCCATCACAATTACATAAAACACTATGAGTATTTATAAAACGGCGATTGATAAACCGATTACCACGGCCCTCATCTTTGTGGCAGTGGTTATCATCGGTATCTTCTCCTACGTTCAGTTGCCAGTGGATCAATTCCCAGAGATGGATCCACCTTATGTCACCGTCATGACCACCTATCCAGGTGCGAGTGCCAGTGAGATTGAGACCAATGTGACCAAACTGATGGAGAACAGTTTGAACTCCGTTGATGGCTTGAAGAAACTCACTTCAACCTCAAAGGATAACATCTCCATGGTTTTGATGGAATTTGAATGGGGCACAGACCTCACCGAGGCTGTCAACGACGTCCGCTCTTATATTGAGATGACCAAGGACAACCTCCCTGACGCTTGCTCCACTCCTTTCGTCTTCAAATTTAGCTCATCAGCCATGCCTATCGCTCAGTATGCCATCACGGCCAACGAGAGCTATCCAGGCTTGGACAAACTGCTGAATGATGAAGTCGTTCCTCAGTTGAACCGTGTAAACGGTATCGGTAACCTTACCCTCTCCGGTACGCCAGAGCGTTACGTCTATGTTGATATCGACCAAGCCAAACTTGATGCTTACGGACTTCCATTGGAAACCGTCGGCCAGGCTATCAGCGGCAACAACCTCAACCTCTCATCAGGTACTGTCAAGATGGAAA
>CALEJM010000073.1 GCA_937898265.1 uncultured Porphyromonadaceae bacterium | reverse complement strand
ATTGAATGAAGACGGAATACCAGTTCCATTAAGCGCCGCTGACTTCGCCGCATTTGCTAAATACAATCTAATTACAACAAGAGAAGCTGCCAGCATTTTGAACTGCTCAAAGCAAAATGTTTCGCCAACGGCAAACCGGTTGCCTTCTCTCAAGTCAAGGAGGGCATCTTGCTCTCGTTCTCAAAAGAGCAGACCGACGATATCGACTTTGTGGTAGAACTTGAATTCAAAAATACTATACGATGAAAAAGATATTTCTCTTGTCGCTTTTGGCAGTGACACTGATGTCGTGTGGCAAACACTTCATCACGTCCAAGGATTATCGCGCCGCTGTCAATGCGGAGTTTCAGGAGCGTAAGTTCATGTTTAAGTCCGACTCCGTCTTCAATGAGAAGATGACGCAGGTGGAACGTGAGGCGCTTGAGTGGATGTATGCTTCAATGCCTTTGGCAGATATCGTTGACTACTCGGGCAACTATTTCCTGCAGAACGTTCGTTGCTCTTTCACAGCTAAGGAGCAGATGCCATGGTGCGACAGCATTCCAGAAGATATCTTCCGTCATTTTGTGATGCCAGTGCGTGTCAACAACGAGAACCTCGACGATTTCCGCACTACCTATTACGCCGAACTCGCTGAACGCGTGAAGGGTATGTCGATGCGTGAGGCTGCGTTGGAGGTGAATCACTGGTGTCATGAGCATGTGACCTACCGTCCAACCGACGGCAGAACCTCCTCACCGATGGCTGCAATGAAGACCTCGTTCGGTCGTTGTGGCGAGGAGTCGGTGTTGGCTACGGCTGCCATGCGTACCGTTGGCATCCCAGCCCGTCAGGTCTACACTCCACGTTGGGCCCATACCGACGACAACCACGCGTGGATTGAGGTCTACGTTGATGGCAAGTGGTGGTTTATGGGTGCTTGCGAACCTGAGCCTGTGCTGAATCTTGCGTGGTTCAACGCTCCTGTGGCACGCGCTATGCTGCTCCATACTTCTGTCTTCGGCGACTACTGGGGCAAGGAGGATGTGATTACCCGTACGAAATGCTATACGACAATCAACGTTGTTGACGGTTATCTCCCTACCAAACGCTCAACGGTGACTGTGCTCAATGCTGAGGGCCAACCTGTTGAGGGTGCGAAGGTGAAGTTTAAGATTTACAACTATGCTGAGTTTTATACGATAGCTGAGGTGGTTTCCGACCAAGATGGTCATGCCGCATTGACTACTGGCATCGGCGATTTGGTGGTTTGGGCTACTGATGGCAAGACTTTTGGCATCGAGAAACTGGCCGCTGCCGACACGGTGATGACCATGACGCTCAACCATCAGCCTGACGAGAAGTTCAGCATTGATTTTGATGTCAATCCGCCAAAAGAGGGTGTGATAGAGACCGATGTCACTGCCGAGCAGATTGAGGCTAACAAGGTTCGCTTGGCCTACGAGGATTCTATCCGCGAAGCGTATATGGCTACCTTTGTCAAAGCAGAGCAGAGTGGTTACGAGGACGCTAAGTTCGTTGATTTCCTTGTGGCTTCCTATGGCAACCATGCTTGCCTTGAAGAGGCGTGGAAGAAGTATGCCGACCGTCGCGATGTGTTGCTGAGTCTCCTTTCGTCAGTTTCAGAGAAGGATTTGCGCGATATCTCGTTGGAGGTGATTTGCGATGTGATGGATAATACGTCTCAAAGTACCGACTCGCTCTGGGTGAATTATGTGCTTTGTCCACGTGTGGAGGGCGAGATGCTCCGTCCGCATCGTGCTGCTCTTCAACAGTTGGTTGACGGCGAGGTGACCGTTGAGGGACTTATTAAATATGTGAAGGAGAATGTGATGCTCTATGATATCTATAACCCACAACGTCTTCGCATCTCGCCTGCCGGCGTAGGTCGTACTCTCATGGCCGACACCCGCTCACGCAATATCTTCTTTGTGGCACTCTGTCGAGCCTACGGCATCCCTGCCCGTCTTGATCCTGTGACTGGTAAGACTCAGTTCTTCAAGGATAATGAGGGCTGGGCTGATGTTAAGTTTGAGGCTGATGAGACGGAGTCTGTAGTGGCTCCAATGGGCGTGCTCTCTGCAACCTACGAGCCTTCTGCTTTCTTGCCTAACCCAACCTATTATCGTCATTTCACGATTGCTAAGGTGGAGAACTGCGAGGATCGCTTGTTGGAATTCGATGAGGGTGAGAATACCGAGTTGGGCGCTGAGGCTTCTTGGCAAACGATGCTTAGGGAGGGCAGCGATTTCGAGGAGGCTTATTATATGATGACTACTGGTACGCGTCTGGCGAACGGTGGCGTCTTGGCGCATGTTGAGTTTTTCAATGTGGAGAAAGGCCAGACCGCTTCCGTTCCTCTCGTGATGCGTCAGGAAACCGACGAGGTTCAAGTCTTAGGCTTTATCAATGCCGAGACTCCTGTCTATCTGCCTGCTGGGGCGTCCGAACCTGCTACTTTGCTCTCAGCAACGGGTCGCGGCTATTTCGTGGCTGCTATCCTTGGCGATGGCGACGAACCGACCAATCATGCTTTGCGCGATTTCAACTATGTGGCGCAAGATTTGTTGCAATGGAATCGTAAGGTGCTGTTTATCTCGGCTAAACAAGATGGCGCCGAGCGTCTGCAGACGAAGTATCAGGAGTTTTTGATGCCGTTGGCTCCGATTGCTTGCTTTGGTGCCGATTATCAAAAGTCTACGCTTGATATGATTCTTCAGGCTTTGCACGTCGACCGCTACGCTCTTCCGGTGGTGGTGGTTGCCGATAGCTTCGGTCGTGTGGTCTATTTCTCGCAAGGCTACAACACTTCCCTTGGTGCACAGCTTCAACAGGTAATTAAAAAACTGTAGAAGTCCAACCATAGATATAAGAAAAGGTGGCAAACAACAATTTGCCACCTTTTTATTTCGTTTTGGATTGGTTAGCCAATCAGCTCGGCTACGATGTCGCGATGGGTCATGGCGCCGTTTTCGCCAAAGAGTTGTTTTGATTTCTCGTTCTGGCACTCGGTCTCGGTGGAGGTGTGGGCGGTTG
>CALEJM010000072.1 GCA_937898265.1 uncultured Porphyromonadaceae bacterium | reverse complement strand
AGATTTTGGCAGGTCCGCTTGCCCGTCCGGAAAGAAGGTCGTCCAGCAGTTTGACGGCGAGTTCGCCGGCAGTTCCGTAGTCCGGTTCGACGCTGGAGAGCGACGGATCGCTATAGTCGCAGAGGAACGTGTCGTTGTCCACGCCAAGGAAGATGAGTTTGGTCACCTTCTCGCGCACGAGACTCTCAATCTCGGTGTAGTCGTTGCCTTTGTCGGTGCCGCCAAGGATGAGGACTGTTGGGGTCTTCATGCTCTGGAGGGCATACCAGCAGGAGTTGACGTTGGTGGCTTTAGAGTCGTTGATATAGCGAACGCCACGGATGGTGGCAACGTATTCAAGGCGGTGTTCCACACCCTCGAACTCGGCGAGCGACTTGCGGATGGTCTCTTTCTTGATCTGCATCACACGGGCAGCCAAGCCAGCTGCCATCGAGTTGTACATATTGTGTGTGCCTTGGAGCGAGAGTTCGGAAGTGCTCATCTCGAAGGTGTCGTCGTTGTTGACCACGTCTTCGATGTTCACCTGCTCCTCCTTGACATAGGCGCGTTCATTCTGCTTCTTGTCGAGGGCGAATGGAAGGAGCTGTGCCTTGATGTCGCGTTTCTCGATTTCGGCTTTCAGCACAGGGTCGTCGTTCCAGAAGATGAACGCGTCCTCAGGAGTCTGGTTTTGAAGAATACGGAACTTAGAGTCGATGTAGTTCTGGAACTTGTAGTCGTAGCGGTCGAGGTGGTCGGGAGTGATGTTGAGGATTACAGAGACATCGGCACGGAAGTCGTACATACCATCAAGTTGGAACGAGCTGAGCTCCAACACGTAGTAGTCGTAGTTGCATTCAGCCACTTGCCAGGCGAAACTCTTGCCTACGTTGCCAGCGAGACCCACGTTCAGACCCTCGTTCTTCAAGATGAAATAGGTGAGCATCGTGGTGGTTGTCTTGCCGTTGGAACCTGTGATACAGATTTTCTTGGCATTGGTGTAGCGTGAGGCGAACTCAATCTCGGAGATGATTGGGGTGCCTTGCTCGCGTAGTTTCTTGATGAGCGGAGCTTTCTCTGGGATGCCCGGACTCTTCACCACCTCGTCGGCGTTGAGAATCTTCTCCTCGGTGTGTTGTTTCTCTTCGAACGGAATGCCACGGCGCTCCATCTCCTCACGGTATTTTGGTTTGATGGTGCCCATGTCGGATACGAACACCTCGTATCCCTCTTTCATAGCCAAGATGGCTGTGCCTACGCCGCTTTCTCCGGCGCCTAATACGACTAATCGACTCATAGTGTGATGTGTGTTTGTTTTATATAATTGTTAGCGGATTTTCAATGTGATGATTGTCAAAGCGGCAAGGATGATGCCCACAATCCAGAATCGGATGGTGATTCTTGACTCAGGCATCGGCATACGTGGACTCTGGATGAGTGCGTCGTTGAAGCCTGCCGGTTTCTGGTAGTGGTGGTGGAGCGGTGCCATCTTGAAGATGCGCTTGCCAACACCGGTTTTCTTCTTTGTGTATTTGAAGTAGGAGGTTTGCAGCATGACGGAGAGGTTCTCCACCAAGAAGATGCCCGAGAGGATAGGGAGGAGCAACTCTTTGTGGATGGCGATGGCAAATACGGCGATGATGCCGCCGAGGGCAAGACTGCCAGTGTCGCCCATGAACACTTGTGCAGGGTGGGCATTGAACCACAGGAAACCGATGGTGGCACCCATGAATGCAGCGGCGTAGATAACGAGTTCGCCCGCATTCGGAATGAACATGATGTTGAGGTAGCCAGCGTAGTTCACGTTACTCGACAGGTAGGCGAGTATGCCGAGAGCCATGCCCTGTATGGCGCTGGAGCCGGCTGCCAGACCGTCGAGACCGTCGGTGAGGTTGGCACCGTTGCTCACGGCAGTAACGATGAAGATAACCATCAGCACGAAGAATGCCCAACTGAGTTGGTATTTATATTTGCCTGCCCAGTTGAAGAGGCCGGCGTAGTCGGCGTTGTGGTTTTTCACAAATGGGATGGTGGTCTTGGTGGAGCTGTGTGCCTGGTCGGCATACTCCACAACCTCGATGTTGGTGGTGGCGTCGGTGTAGGAGTTGATGTTCTCAACAATCACGGCTTGAGGGCTGAAATAGAGCACCAAGCCTACGATGAGACCGATGGAGACCTGACCGATGATTTTGAAACGACCGCGCAGTCCATCTTTGTTCTTCTTGAACACCTTGATGTAGTCGTCGAGGAAGCCGAGTGCGCCCAGCCAGATGGTGGTGATGAGCATCAGCAACATGTAGACGTTGTGGAGCTGACCGAAGAGGAGGCAAGGGATGATGATGGAGAGGAGGATGATGATGCCACCCATCGTTGGTGTGCCTTTCTTGGCTTTCTGTCCCTCGAGGTCGAGGTCGCGAATGGTCTCACCAATCTGCAGGAACTGCAGTTTGGCAATGATGCGCTTGCCAATCCATGTGGCAAACAGCAGAGCTACCACGAAAGCGAGACCGGAGCGGAACGAGATGTACTGAAACAGTCGGGCTCCCGGTACGTTGAGTTGTTCTAAGTAAGAAAAAAGATAGTAAAACATCGTTACCTAATTATGTTTTAGTCTATTATTTGTTGTCTTGTTGAATACCCATGGCGTTCATCAGCTCTTCGCGGTCGTCGAAGTGGTGTTTCACACCCTTGATGATCTGGTAGTCTTCGTGACCCTTGCCGGCAACGAGGATGACGTCGCCTCGGCGTGCCATGCGACAGGCGGTCTTGATGGCTTCGCGGCGCGACACGATGCATAGGGCACGTTGCTGCTCCGAAGGGGTGAGACCCGCCATCATGTCGTTGAGGATGTCCTCTGGCTCCTCGTCGCGAGGGTTGTCGCTGGTGAGGATGAGTTGGTCGGAACCTTTCATAGCCTCTTTTGCCATGATAGGACGTTTGCCTTTGTCGCGGTTGCCGCCGCAGCCCACCACGGTGATGAGGTTGCTGTCGATGGAGCGGATGTCGTTGATGGTGTTGATGACGTTGACCACGGCGTCTGGTGTGTGGGCGTAGTCGACGATAGCGGTATAGCCCTCAGGAGCCTGGATGGTGGAGAATCGTCCTACCACAGGTTGGAGGGTAGAGAGTGCCACGAGCACCTCCTCTTTCTTGAAGCCGAGGAGGAGCGATGCGCCATAGACCGCCATGAGGTTGGAGGCGTTGAAGCGACCAACGAGCGGAACGAACACCTCGTTGCCGTCGATATTGAGTTGCATGCCTTCAAACGAGCTGTCAAGGATGGTGGCTTTGAAGTCGGCCATCGTGGCGATGGCGTAGGTCTGCTTGGTGGCCTTGGTGTTTTGCAGCATCACCATACCGTTCTTGTCGTCGAGGTTGGTGAGGGCAAACGCCTCGGAAGGGAGCATATCGAAGAAGCGCTTCTTGGCGCGCAGGTAGTTGTCGACGGTGAGGTGGTAGTCCATGTGGTCGCGGGTCAGGTTGGTGAACAGACCGCCCACGAAGTAGAGACCATCGATGCGGCGTTGGTCGGCAGCGTGTGAACTTACCTCCATAAACGCATATTCGCAGCCGCACTCCACCATCTCGCTCAACAGGGCGTTGAGGCTGACGGCATCGGGAGTGGTGTGGGTGGAAGGGACCATACGCTCGTCAACGTAGTTGCATACGGTGGAGAGGAGTCCGGCTTTGTAGCCCATCTTGCGTGCCATCTTGTAGAGCAGGGTGGCGATGGTGGTCTTGCCGTTGGTGCCTGTCACGCCAACGAGTTGCAGTCGACGTGAAGGGTTGCCGTAGAAGTTGGCAGCGATACGGCCGAGTGCTTCAGCAGAGTTCTTCACGACGACAACGGCAACGCGCTCCTCAAGTCCTTCGGGTGCGTGCTCGCACACCACAGCAACGGCGCCACGCTCCACCGCACTTGCGATGTAGTTGTGTCCGTCAACTGCCACACCTTTCTCTGCCACAAAGAGTGAGCCTTCGCCCACCTTGCGGGAGTCAAACTGTATATTGGTTACCTCGATGTTGCTGCCGTGGAGTGTTACCACATCAACGCCAGCGAGAAGAGTTTCTAAAGTCATGATACTGAAGCGAGATATATAATATATTATAGTATGCTGTTATTTGTTTTTGAGGGTGAGTTCGATGGTCTGTCCCTTGACAACCTTCTGTCCTGGGGCGATGCTCTGACTGACTACGGCACCATAGCCATGAATCTTCACTCTCAGTCCGGAGTTCTCCAGCATGAAGACGGCGTCGTTGGCGCCCATGCCGATGACGTCGGGCACTTTATCGTCTTCCCAGTCGTAGGAGAATATCTGGAGTCCGGTGGAGTCAATCTTCGACTTCACCCAAGAGGCGGTCTCTTTGACGGAGTCTCTGTTGGCGTTGATGGAGAGTTGGTTCATCACGTGGCTGGCAGCGTTGTAGCGTCCGCCTTTCACCACGGGTGAAGGGGTGTGGAGGGTGTCGCGCATCTGACTCACCTCCTTGACGCCGCCGTGGTCGGCATAGACGCTCTCTGCCACCTCGCGGAACACGCGTCCGCTCTGATTACCGAAGATGCGGTGACCATGCATCATTACGTACATGGTGTATTGCGGATTGTCGGCAGGGAAGAAGCCGCAGAACGAAGCGTAGTTGCCCGTATAGCCTTTGCGTTGGTCGGTAGACGTACCGGTCTTGCCGGCAATCTCCACGTATGGGGAGCGCACCAGTCCGTAGCCGGTGCCGTGTTTGTCGTTCACCACCATCTTGAGCATCTCGGTAATTTCCTGGAGGGTCTTCTCGGAGCAGATGGCGGGGTTGATGACCTTGGTCTCGAAGGTCTTGACCACCTTACCGTTTTGGCGGAGCTCTCTCACGAACTTAGGGTCGACCATCACGCCGTGGTTGGCGATGGCGTTGTAGAAACGGACCATATAGATTGGTGGCACGGTGGTCTCGTAGCCGAACGACATCACCCCCAGTGAGAATGGCGACCAATGGCGCTTGTCGTTCTTGTCCTTGTGCTTCGGGTTGCGGATATCTGGTATGCCAACGCCGTTGATGCCGATGCCTACCATAGGTTCTTGGATGCAGGTCTTATGCACGAGGTCGACGTAGTAGCCTGGGTTGTTGTGGTAGGCGCGGTCGATGAGGAGAGCGGTGCCCACGTTCGACGAGGTGGCGATAACGCCGGCAGCCGACACTTTGCCGACGGCGTGGGAGTCGCGGATGGTGTGGCCGTAGAGGTTGCACGAACCCTGATAGGTGTCGACGGAGTCGTTAGGGTGTACCTTGCCGTCTTCCAGGGCAACGAGCATGGAGACGGTCTTGAAGGTGGAGCCTGGTGGCATCGCCTCGGTCAGTGCGAAGTTCTGTGCTTCGACATATTCGTCTTCTCCTCTTTTCTGCAAGTTGACGCACGCCTTGATTTCGCCCGTCTTGGTCTCCATGAGGATGAGGCAACCTTTGTCGGCAAAGGCGTCAATCATGCCTTGGCGGAGAGCGAGGGCTGCGGTCTCCTGGATGGTCATGTCGAGGGTCATCACCACATCGGCACCTTTCTTGGCGTGTTCGGCAATCATCTTGTTGGCAAGCATGAGGCCTGGCTCGCCGCGGAGCAGTGAGTCGAAGGCGAGTTCAACGCCGGCAGAGCCGCCCATCTCCATGTCTTTGTACATGGTGCCGATGGAGCGTTGTCCGAGTGGGTAGAAGGGGTTGATGCGTATGTTGATCTCTTTGGTGAGCAGACCGCTTTGGTAGGTTGGGAGTCGGAAGAGTGGCCAGGTGCGCACCTCTTTCATCTCCATATAGCTTACGGCGCGGCGTGCGATGGGGAGTTCGGCTTTACCGTTTTTGAAGCCTGCGACGAGGTAGTTGCGGTATTCGCTGACGGAGCGCTCGCCGAAGAAGTTGGCAAGGCAGATGGCCAGCGAGTCGACGTTGTCGTAGAAGTGCTTGCCCTCTTTGTCCTTCAGGTACTCTGTGCGCATGTCCATCATGAGTTTGTAGTAGGGCATCGACGTGGCGAGAATCTGCCCGTCGGACGACAGGATGTCGCCGCGCTGAGCAGGAATCTCTTTGTCGGAGGCTCTGTAGCGGTCGGCCGTTGCTTTCCAAGCATCGTATTCAGCGGTCTGGATATAGATAATCTTGACGGTGAAGGAGATGAAAGCGGTGACTATGGCTACGAAGATGGCGTATAGTACGAATTTGCGCATGGTGTTTGTGGCGTTTTTGATGTTAGTAAAATTGTTGTGTCAGGGGGCCTGGGTAGATTTATTTTTTGATGATGATGGGCTGTGTCTGTGCGTTGCCTACGGTGCTGCCGAGTTCCTCAAGGTTTTGGAGCAGTTGGTTGCGTTGTCCCTTGGTGGTCAGTTTCGCCTGGATGTCGGTGTGGCGATACTTCATGTCGGTGGCAATCTCCTGCAGTTTCTGGCGCTCGCTGATGTTCTGCTCGTAGGTGTAGCTGTTGTTGATGTAGGCCATGGCAAGGATGAAGCAGAAGAAGATGTAGGGGAAGTGCTTGCGCATGCCGTCGGAGATGAGGATCTCGCCGTTCATCACGCGACTGAAGGCTTCGCCGTCGAACTTGCGCTCTTTGCCGTTCTGCTGCTCTTCTTGCGGTTCGGTTTTTCTTTTGAAGAATTTCATAGTTGTTGTTATTGTGTTGTGGGTTTAGTCGTTGTTGAGTGCGCCAACGCGGAGTCGGGCGCTGCGTGATCGTGGGTTGGCTTGTTGCTCTTCGTCGGAGGCTGCCTGTTGTTTGCCGATGGCCTTCATTGGGGCGATGACGCGACCGTAGAAGTCTTTTTCTACCTTGCCCTCGACGTTGCCGCTCTTGAAGAAGTTCTTCACCATGCGATCTTCCAACGAGTGGTAGGTGAGGAATACGGCTTTGCCCTCGGGCTTGAGAATTGTTGGGAGGGCGTTGAGCAGCGACTCAAGAGCCCTCAGTTCGTGGTTGACCTCGATGCGGAGTGCCTGGAAGAGTTGTGCCAGTTCCTTCTTCTCGTGTTTGGGCGAGATGAGGGGTTTGACGATTTCCAAGAGTTGACCGATGGTCTCTATGGGTTGGTTGGCACGAGCCGTGGTGAGGCGTTGTGCGATGCGGTTGGCTTGCGAGAGCTCGCCATAGGTGCGGAACATGGTGGTGAGTGCCTCCGTCTCGTAGGTGTTGACCACGGTGGCGGCGGTCTGTGTGGCCCATTGGTTCATGCGCATGTCGAGTGGACCGTCGAAGCGGAATGAGAAGCCGCGTTCCTCGTCGTCGAAGTGATGGCTGGAGACGCCGAGGTCGGCGAGCAGACCGTCAATCTTCTCTACGCCATGGTAGCGGAGGAAGTTGCGGACGAAGCGGAAGTTGCCGTGAACGAACGTGAAGCGGTTGTCCTGTGGGAGGTGTCCGTATACGTCGGTATCTTGGTCGAAGCTGTAGAGGTGTCCTTCTTTGCCGAGACGTTGGAGAATGGCGTTGGAGTGTCCGCCGCCGCCAAAGGTCACATCAACATAGATGCCGTTGGGCTGGATGTCGAGGGCGTCAAGCGTCTCGTTCAGCATCACTGGCACGTGGTAGGTTGGTGTGTTGGTCTCGTTGGTCATGGCTGTTGCTTACTGGTTGTTGGCTTCGTGTCTTCCCATGCGTTCGTTGAGTGCTTGTGCAAAGGCGTTGGCATCCATGCGTTGGTCGGCAAAGGTCTCTGCGTCCCACACCATGATGCGGTCCATCATGCCTACGAAGAGGAGTGTGGTGCCTTGACCGCCGAGGTAGTCGAGGTTGCCCTTGTTGAGGAGGATGCGACCCTGAGCATCGATAGGCATCATCTCAACGTCGGCGGTGAACTCCATGAGCAGTTGTTGGTCTTGTGGATTCCACTCGGTGTCGAGGCGGGTCATCATCTCTTGTGCTTTGCGTTCAAAAACGTCGGTAGGGAAGAGCACCAGACAGCGTCTGTTGGGGTCGCGACGCATCACGATGCTGTCGTCAGCAAGCTGGCGGCGCATGGTGGCTGGAACGAAAACACGTCCCTTGGCGTCTGTTTTGGCTTCAATTTTTCCTACGAACATGAGTCTGAATTTTTTGCGATGTAAAATTAGTACAAATCATTCACTTTCCCCACATTTCCCCACAATTTTTTTACGAACCGCTTTTCATACCCTTTTCCCCTTGTTTTCCACAACTTTAGGGTGATGGCAATCGCCCCTCTATGGGTGTTGTTGTGTGTTGATAATCAACAGACTAAACGTTGTGTGTTAAAAATTTCGTCAATTTTACCCACTTGGTGGGGGAAGAAATTGTGGAAAACGTGACTTGGTGGGGCAAAAAAACGATGTTCCATTCCAATGGGGGCTGAGGGTGCCTGTTTTCTGGTTTTGATGACGGCAAAAACTGACGTAACGTGTTTATTCTCTGTTAAATAAAGCTTGTAGGTCGGACGGGGTCAAGGTTGGGGTTGTTAGGGTAACCAGCAAAGGGGGTGGAAGAGTGCGTTGGAAGGCATAACGTCATATTTTTGGAAATCTACTGTTAAATGTGTGAAAAAGATGAGCCTTTCAGACATCACGAAATGTTTACGTCGCAACACACTTTGACTTGACAGCGAGACATTCAGCCACGCCGTTGCAGAATTTCGCTTTCGGCTGCGCCGTTCGTCGGTTTTCTCCGATGTTATGCTGTTGCGAGTCAGCGGTTTTACAGAAAACGGCGGAGAAGTTGCCCGCTCCCCGCAATTCGGCGGACACCGCGGTGCTTTTGATACGAAAAATCTTTGTATTTTTGCGGCAGCAAAGGTTTTGTGCAGCCTCCCCGTTGACGAACCAAATTCTGTAATAATTCATGGAAGATTGCTGGGATAATCTCAGGTTTGACAAGAGGGGTCTCTCAGGTTGTTCAACACCCTTTCTATCGCGATTCACAACGGCAACCAAAGGATGCGTGGCATCGATTAGTGGTTGTGATAACGCGCAGAGTATAATATCTTTAGTAAGGTAATGAGGCAGATAGATTTCATTGTAAATCCGATTGCAGGAACGAAGAGCAAGCAGCGAATCGTTGATATGATTCGGCAGCTCAACAATGTTGACGCAGGGTGTAGTGTGCTGGAGACGAAGCACGCAGGTCATGCCGTTGACTTGGCTGCACAGTCGACGGCCGACGTGGTTGTTGCCGTGGGCGGCGACGGCACGGTCAACGAGGTGGCTCGCGCCCTTGTCGGCACCTCCAAGGCACTCGCCATCGTTCCCTGTGGCAGCGGCGACGGACTGGCACTACATCTCGGAATCAGTCGACGTCCCGAGCAGGCACTCCAGACGGTGTTCCACGGTCGGACTGTCGCGATGGACTACGCCCTCTGCAATAATCAACCTTTCTTCTGCACCTGCGGCATGGGACTCGATGCCATCGTAAGCCACCGCTTTGCAAACGCCTCCAAACGGGGTCTATGGACCTACGTCACCGAAGCTTTTAAGGCGTGGAAAGACTTTGTACCTGAGCACTATACCATCATCGTTGACGGCGTTGTCCGTTGGCAAGGAGCTGCCGCCATGATTTCTGTTTGCAACGCCAACCAATGGGGCAACAACGCCCGTATTGCGGTGGGTGCGTCGGTGACCGACGGTTTGCTCGACATCATCATCGTTGAGCCATTCCGACTCTGGCAAG
>CALEJM010000071.1 GCA_937898265.1 uncultured Porphyromonadaceae bacterium | reverse complement strand
AGAAGAAAAAGAAAGATTAAACTATATTGCTACATTAATTGCTGATGACAGGTTAGACATCAAAATTGCTATTATGGATGATTATGGCGCATATCATGAAAAGTGTGTACACACATTCGATTCCAAGAAAGATTGCTATAACAACATGCGTGATGCAGTGTTAGAGAAAATGAAGTGGAATACTGAATACGATGAGGACTTTGCCGACATGGAAAGCGAGGATGATTACATCGGCTATCACGTACAATTCCAACAACACCAGATTGTACACGAAAGTTATTCTGGTATATATACATACCAGATTGTTGAAGCCTGTGAGGAAAAGACATTCCGCTTCGTCATTGATGTACATGCAAAGACTGAAAACGAAACGCAAATGGGTCATGTTAGAGGTGTTGCAATGACTGTTCTGAATAACATCAAAGATATTTCTGGTGTTGTTGACATGAACGTTGAGATAAAGGAAATCAAGTAGAATTTTTCTGCTATTAATGAATACTTCATTTTTAGTGTGTCTGGTTTGTGAAAATCAGGCACATTTTTTGTTTCACGTGGAACATGTCTTGATATAAATCAATAAATTATAGTTTTTTTGAAAATTCAGTTAGGAATGTTTGGTGGTATAAAAAATTGTTCGTACCTTTGCATCACAATTAGAAAACAATGAATTATCTTTAGTATTAACTTAAAAACGAATTGAATTATGTCAAAGGAGATAAAAAAAAGAATTGAAATCCATTCATGGCAGAAGAAAGATTTCTTCACACACCTTGCAGAAGTCTCTTATATGGCTTATGTTGATAATTCATATATTGCTGTTGAGGCATTAAATGGCGACATTTATATATTTAATACAGACTCTGAGGAAGTAGTCAAAGTCAGCGATGCGATAGTTCACTCCGCCGATTGTCCAGTAGTCTCCGATGTAGAGATCCTTGAAGGATCCGTTGCGGATGTTTGCTGACTGCTCAGCTGTGAGAGCATTGCCGAGGAACTTTCCTCTGTAGATTGCATTGTGAGCGCCTGCGCTGTCATAGTTGATCACTGCGCAGATGTTTCTGAGCTCTTCGAGGCTCTTTGCATGTTCTGCATCGATGCCGACGAGTTCATTGATTGCAGCCACGAGGCTGTCCTTTGTTTCAGTGTCGAGACCATCAAGATCACCAGTGATGAACTTCTGCAGGTCTTCGGCTTTGATAGCTTTGCTCTTGCCAACGTACTCTGGGCAACGACGTGAGAGTGCGAACTCAGAGAGTTTCAATGGGTTTGAACGGTATGATGAAGTCTCGCCTGAAGGGATCAACTCGTCGGTTGTGGTAACGGCGTCGTGGATAACGGCTGCCAATTCAACCAACATGTTGTCTTGCATCTGGTGCATCTTAGGCCAGTCTTTGATGTTTGGACCGAATTTGAGTTCAGCTTGTGCATCAGCTTTGCCGTAGCCTTGGTAAACGCGTTTTGCGTAGATTGAGCTGTCGAATACGTAGTCCTCGTGACGTGGGGTGTAGTCGATTTCTGTAGCAGCGGTGAGCACGCCACCGTTGGCAGCTGTAGCAGCGATAGAACGTGCGTCCATGAGGGCAACAGCAGAGATCTGACCTTGACCTGGTTTTGAACCTTCGCGGTTAGGGAAGTTACGTGTGGTGTGACGGATTGAGAGACCGTTGTTTGAAGGAACGTCGCCGGCACCGAAGCAAGGACCGCAGAAAGCTGGTTTGAGGATTGCACCGCACTCGAGGAGGTCGGCAGCAACACCGTTGCGATAGATTGACATGTAAACAGGAGTACTTTGTGGGTATACGCTCAATGAGAAGTAACCGTTGCCTGTTGATGCACCTTTGAGGATTGAAGAAGCCTCGCAGATGTTGTCGAATGTACCACCTGAGCAACCAGCGATGATACCTTGGTCGCAGAGCACTTTACCGTCAACAACTTTGTCGGTGAGGTTGAAGCCAACGTTAGGGAATTTCTTCTGGCCTTCAGCTTCAACAGCTGCCATAATCTCTTTTGGATTAGCGCAGAGTTCTTTGATGGTGAATGCGTTTGATGGGTGGAATGGGAGAGCAATCATAGCTTCCTCTGAAGAGAGGTCGATGCGAATCATGCTATCATAGTAAGCTACTTTGCCTGGAGTCAATTCTTTGTAGTCGGCAGCTTTACCGTGAGCAACATAGTGAGCTTTCACGATGTCGTCTGTCACCCAGATTGAAGACAAGCAGGTGGTCTCGGTGGTCATGATATCGATACCGTTACGATAGTCGATTGGCAAGTTTTTAACGCCAGGACCAGCAAATTCCAATACTTTGTTCTTAACGAAGCCGTTAGCAAATACTGCTTTTACCAATGAGATAGCGATATCGTGAGGACCTACGCCACGTTTTGGAGCGCCTTCCAACCAGATGAGGACAACTTCTGGAGCTGCAACGTCCCATGTGTTGTGAAGGAGTTGTTTTACCAACTCACCACCACCTTCGCCAACACCCATTGTACCGAGTGAGCCGTAACGTGTGTGTGAGTCAGAACCGAGGATCATGCCACCGCATTTTACCATAGCCTCGCGAGCATATTGGTGGATTACGGCTTGGTTGGCAGGAACATAGATACCACCATATTTCTTGGCAGCAGAAAGACCGAACACGTGGTCGTCTTCGTTGATAGTACCACCTACTGCGCACAATGAGTTGTGGCAGTTGGTCATTGCGTAAGGAAGTGGGAATTCTTCCAAACCACTGGCACGAGCAGTTTGAATGATACCAACGTAGGTAATGTCGTGTGACATCATTGCGTCAAATTTGATGCGGAACTTTTTCTGATCGTCAGAAACGTTGTGTTTGCGCATGATTTGATAAGCAATAGTCTCTTCACGAGCTGCATCTGGTGAAGGGAGGTTGTCGCCTCTGTTCACGATTTTGCCATCTACCAAGTAGACGCCATCTTTAATAAGTTCAATCATAGCGATTTAGTTTTATATTATGTTATTTAGTTTGTCTAACAAAATTGTCATTGAGAGGATGTCGGCACTTCCGCCGGCACTGACGTTGAGCGAGATACATTGTGCATCAAACTCCATCAGCTCCTCCAACGAGCATTGCTTGCAGAGCTCACCAGCCCGCTTGCGAATCTCCAAAGCCACCTTCTCGCCACCACGATGGTAGAGGTTGGTGTCTTCAATGCGCGACATTATATATAATAGTGTACGCACACGAGCCATGTTTTCGTCTGGACTTTCATTCAGCGCTTTTCTGTACCAAGGCAGAATGTCGTGTAGAACGATTTCGTAGCCATGCTGAGCCATTGCCAACGCACCTTGAACACGATAGCGAAGGGCTGCCATCACGCCGTTGGTGTTTTGCTGTGGCTGAAACTCTTGTGCCGTGTCTTCGATGACCTGTTGCAGTTGTCCCAACTGAACCTGACCTTCATTCGCTGCCAACAGATGGGCATAGGAAGCAACCAACAATCCGATACAGAAGATAGCTCCTTTGTGGGTGTTGACACCGTGGGTCACCTCAAACATCGCCTTTTCTGCCTCCAGACCAATAGCCTGAAGCGTAGGGACGTCGAGGGTCTGACGACTTGCCACAGCCATCTTCTCGAAATAGGGGGCAATAGCATCGATGCTTTTGGACATCAACGTATAGTCCATGTCACGATGAGAACCGTTGTTGTTTCTATCCACAAGACCCGGTTTCGGTGTGGTATCCAACTCCGCCATCAGCGCATCGGCTGTCAGTTTTCGCCAGTCTATTGTCATCATTTCAACGATTTTTTGATTAGTTCTATCACTTGCTCTCCTTGCGTGGTTGCGAGAAAATCTACAACACATTGTGGCAACAGCTGAAAGGCTTCTTCCTTTTGGTCGGCAGCCAACAGTCTGCGCACTCTTGACGCACTGATGACTCCGCCCTTGTCTTCCTTACGCTGAATCTCTTCCACACGGATGCCATGATTCGGAAGCGTCTCTTTCATCAGCGTGTTGTAGTTGTTGGTCAGTTCGTCCAAAGGCTCAGTTCCAACAAAGCGGACACTGATGTTCAAGGCTGGAACGATATAGCGGACAAAGAGGTCAAGGTCGAGTTTTATCTGATTCAAAGCCACCTCGCTCGGCTCCTTGATGAAGTAGCTTGGAAAGGTTGCTTTCGACAAAACGTACCGACTGCCACGATGAACTACCACGTTGTCCAAATGAGCAGTTGCCTTGCAGAGAAGTTCGTAACGTACATCGTATGGGAACAAGGAAGCATCTTCCTGAACACAGATGATATGTAGGCGGTCGACTTCTCTGGCTGCCGTTTCAATGAGGTAGAGGTGTCCTAAGGTCACGGGATTACAGTTCATGACGATACATCCTTGAACGCCACTGCTCTGCTCTTTCTTCAAGTCGCGACAGTATTGTTCGATGCCATGCGAACTGCTCTCGCAGAGAATTGCCTTGGGTGACTCAGCAATCACATTGAAAGCCAGATGTTCAAAGAGCTCACGGTTGTTCGGTTTCGTAAAGGCAAAGAGATTGGAGTAGCCTCTTGCCATACCGGTTGACCGTAGGTGTGAGATGAGTGAGCCTGAGAGATTCATCTCGCGTGCATTGGCCGAGACGGCGATGCACTTGATGATGTCGTTGGACAATCCGCCGCCCGCCATCATCTCGTCGTTGAGAAAGAGGCCAACGTAATAGTCCAAGTCATTGTCCAAAAGGAGGTCGTTGGCATGCAGAAACGATTCCACCTGTGTGCGAACAGATTTCATCGTCAACGGCATCTGCCTTAACTCCACCCCTTCAAACATTACGACATCCGTTGTTTATAGCTCTCGACGATAGCGTTGATTTTCTCCATCACCTCTTCGAGAGAGTGTTTCTTGTTGCGTATGCAATCCACCGATTTCTCGCCACAGACCAAACATCTGCGCGATTCCTTGCCCACCTCTTCACGCATCACAGGCACAAGGTTGGATTGCAAAACATCGATATCGAACAGTCGGCCCATCGGGTGAGTGTCTTCAATCTGGGTGGTCATCTTCTTTGCCTCGAGGGCTGGGAGATCCACCACATAAAAGGCTTCAGGACCCGTTATGGCGTCGTTGAATTCGGTATATCTGATATGATTTCCGAGTGAGTGCAACAGATACTCGTGAGCTACTTTTGCTACGTAAAGTGATGTCTCATTGCGTTTTTCGCTTCCAGGCATCACTATAGTAAGACAAACAACAGTCAACTGATAGGTGTCTATCAGTTGCTGTTGTTTATTTCTTCGCTGGTCTCTTCCGGCCAGCAACTCTGCGAGTGTTACACCCATAAGGGAGTCTTAGGCGTTAGGGTCTTCGATATTCTTGATTACGTCGAGAACAGAACCGTCGCGGTTGTAAACCACACCTACTACTTTGTCGCCGAATGGGAGAGCAGCAGGCTCGCCGATGATGCTCTTGGCTTTGTCGCGGAGATAGGTGATGTCCACGATGTTCAAGCCAGCAGCTTTCAAGCGCTCAGCGATCTCAGGACGGCGTGGGTTAACTGCTACACCGAAGTCGGTTACGATAACGTCTACGCCATCACCAGGAGTGATGTAGGTGGTTACTTCGTCTACAACGCATGGGATACGACCACGCAACATTGGGCAAACAACGATTGAGAGGGCTGAAGCAGCTGCGGTGTCAGGGTGACCGCCGATAGCACCACGGATGATGCCGTCGCTACCTACCAATACGTTGACGTTGAAGTTTACGTCTACCTCAAGGGCTGAGAGGATAACCATATCCAACCAGTGGATAGCAGAACCGAGTTCTTCAGCAGAAGCGTACTCGTTGGCGCAAACCTGTTTGTGGAAACGGTTGTTTTTCAAAGACTCTGCAGCAACCATGTCGAATGATTGGACGTCGAGGAGTTTCTCGATGAGGCCCTCTTCGTGCATCTTAACCATGTGGCTGGTGATACCGCCGAGAGCGAATTTGGCTTTGATGCCTTTCTCGATCATCTTCTCACGGATGAATTTGGTTACAGCCAATGAAGCACCACCTGAACCGGTTTGAATTGAGAAGCCGTCCTCGAAGTAGCCGCTGTTGATAACAACTTTGGCAGCTGTTTGAGCGAGGAGGATATCGCGTGGGTTCTTGGTGTCACGGATAGCACCTGAAGAGATTTTTGAAGGATCACCTACTGACTCTACCTCAACAACGTAGTCAACGTTGCGCTCTGAGATAGCGTTAGGGGTGTTAGGATATGTTACGAGGTCGTCGGTAAGGATAACCACTTTGTCTGCAAATTGTGCGTCAACCATTGCGTAGCCAAGTGAGCCGCAGATTGACTTGGCGTTCTCTGAACGGCTGTAACCGCTTGCATTACCCAGTGGGTCGCAAGAAGAAGCACCGAGGAAGGCAACGTCGATGTGGAGCTCGCCTTTCTTGATTGCCAAGGCACGACCGCCGTGTGAACGGAAGTTGACTGGAGTCTCCATCAAGCCTCTTGAAACAGCGTCAGCCAAAGCGCCACGCATACCAGAGGTAGAAATCTTGGTGATAACGCCATTCTTTATGTGCTCAATCAATGGACGGTGAACGTCAGCCAATGAAGAAGCAGCGAGGTGGAGGTTTTTGAAGCCCATCTCAGCGAGTTTGTCAACCACGAGGTTAACGACTTTGTCGCCGCCACGGAAGTGGTGGTGGAAAGAGATGGTCATGCCGTCTTTCAAGCCTGACTTGCGAATAGCTTCTTCCAAGGTAACGACCTTAGAAGCTTGCTTCTGCAATTCTGGACGTGGAGTTGAAACCTTTGCTCTTACGTTAGGGTTTTTGCCTGCTTCGTAAACAGGAACATTCAATTCTTTAGCCATTTGGGCTACCAAAGTTTTCTTATCCATTATAATTCCTCCTCTGTGATAATGCCTGAAGCAAGAGCCAATTCGATGGTGTGTTGAGCTCTCATTACAACAGGTTTGTCGACCATTTTACCATTCAATGAAACTACGCCGCTACCTTTTTGTTCTGCTTCTTTGATAGCTGCGAGAATCAGTTTTGCTTTTTCGATGTCTTTTGCTTTTGGAGCAAATACTTCGTTGACAACCTCGATTTGGCGAGGGTTGATGATTGACTTGCCGTCGAAGCCGAGAGCCTTGATAGCTTCTACCTCACGACGGAAAGCATCCATATCGTTCAAGTTTGAGAACACGGTATCGAAACAGTTGATACCTGCAGCACGAGCTGCAACAACTATGGTTTCGCGAGCCAAGAGAAGTTCGGTGCCTTCTGATGTTCTTGGGGTTTTCAAAGATGCGGTGTAGTCTTCGGCGCCAAGAGCGATACCCATCATGCGTTTTGATGCGGTAGCGATAGCGTAAGCGTTGACAACGCCAAGAGCGCTCTCGATAGCTGCCATGATCTGAGTGCGACCAACGCAACCGAGTTTCTCTTCAACGCGAAGGATTTCAGCCTCGAGTTCTTTAACCTCTTCAGCAGTCTCTGTCTTAGGCATACGGATAACGTCAACGCCAGCGCTTACCACTGCTTCAACGTCTTTCTTGCCATAAGGGCTTGACAATGGGTTGATACGAACAACCATTTCGGTCTTACCGTAGTCGATGGTTTTCAAAGCATTGTGAACCAACACACGGGCTGCGTCTTTCTCTGCCATTGTAACAGAGTCTTCCAAGTCCAACATGATTGAGTCTGGACCGTAGATATAGGCGTCTTGCATCATGCTAGGGTTGTTACCTGGCACGAACATCATTGTTCTTCTTAATCTTTGTGACATAACGTAAACAGTTTTAATCTAACCACAAATCTTTGCCTGCTGCACGGCAAGCTGCTGCGATTGTGCGAGCTTTGATGGTGCAGTCAAGTGCGCCCTTGTCGGTTGCGTTAACACATGCATCGGTAATGTTGAGTTCAGCAAGAGTTTCAGAAATTACTTTCTTGATTTGCTCACCAAACTGATAAGAAACGGTGCTTTTAAGTTGGATATCAATACCTTTAGAGGTAGCAGGTGAGATTTCAACGATGATATCTCCTGATTCCAACGTACCTGCGGAAGCTGTCTTAAGTTCCATGGCTGTTGTTTGTTGAGTTGAGTTGTTTATTTTTGTATTTTTTCTTATTCTTTCTTAACTGATATTTAGCATCTTAGAATAATCTAATCAGCCACAATATCACTCTGCAAATATAAGACTTTTTTTATACCAAGCAACAAAAACGTAATAATTTTTTCACTTTTCAAAACAGCCTTACTTTCCAACATTTTACAATCAAACAACCCGCTTTAACAACCCAAAATTAGTTATTACGGAAAAATATCTTTATTTATTGATATTATAATGCGCCATTATGTGCAAAAAATTTTATTTTAGCGAAACACCTTCGCTATTACATCTGTATTTCAAACATTTGCAAAATAATTATTTTTGTGTAACATTTACACCTATTTTTTAAGCCTACATTTATCTTTATTCGGCATCAAAAACAAAAAAGACGCCTTATCAAACGACAAGACGCCTTTCTTGGAAGAAGCAGACACTAAAAGTTGAACGAGAGTTGGGTGTCGACCAACCGGAATGAATTTCTATGATAAACCGTTGGTCCAAAGTTTTTTATTCCTTCGCGATGTTTCTTTGTCGGATACCCCTTGTTCACCTCCCAGCCATACTCCGGGTGCCACTTCGCCAGGCGTTCCATCAGGGCGTCACGATGGGTTTTTGCCAACACGGAAGCAGC
>CALEJM010000070.1 GCA_937898265.1 uncultured Porphyromonadaceae bacterium | reverse complement strand
TAATACGCTGCAGGCGATCGAGGTTATGGCCACCGCACTCAGGACAAACCTGCTCATTCTCAATGGCATCCTCATGTCCGCAATCCATGCAGCGGTTACGGTTGTGGTTCACCGATCCGTAACCCATGTTGAGCTGATCCATCAGGTCGACGACCTTGCAGATGGTCTCAGGGTTGTGGGTAGCATCGCCATCGATCTCGACATAGAAGATGTGACCACCACGGGTCAGGTCATGATATGGAGCCTCGACCTCAGCCTTGTGACGGATAGAGCACTTGTAGTAGACAGGCACGTGGTTGGAGTTGGTGTAGTAGTCTCTGTCGGTCACGCCTGGGATGATGCCGTAGCGTTTCTTGTCGATGCGTGTGAAGCGTCCTGAGAGGCCTTCGGCAGGTGTGGCGAGGATGCTGTAGTTATGTTTGTAGTTGTTTGAGAACTCGTTGGCACGGTCGCGCATGTAGGTCACGATTTTGAGGCCGAGTTCTTGAGCTTCGGTGCTTTCGCCGTGGTGTTTGCCGATGAGTGCTACCAAGCATTCTGCCAGGCCGATGAAGCCGATGCCGAGTGTGCCTTGGTTGATGACTGGTTCGATGGTGCCGGCTGGGTCGAGTTTCTCGGCGTCGATCCACAACGATTTCATGACGTATGGGAACTGTTTTACCAAGGCGGTGCGTTGGAAGTTGTAGCGTTCGTCAAGTTGTTGTGCGGTGATTTCGAGCATCTCGTCGAGGCGTGCGAAGAAGGCGTTGATGCGTTCCTCTTTGTCTTCGATGTTCATGCATTCGATGGCGAGTGCCACGATGTTGATGGTTGAGAAGGAGAGGTTGCCGCGGCCGATACTTGTTTTTGGACCGAAACGGTTTTCGAATACGCGTGTGCGGCATCCCATGGTTGCGGTCTCCCACATGTAGCGTTTTGGGTCGTCCTCGCGCCAGAGTTCGTTTTGGTTGTAGGTGGCGTCGAGGTTGATGAAGTTAGGGAAGAAGCGGCGTGCAGTCACTTTGCAGGCGAGGCTGTAGAGGTCGTAGTTACGGTCTTCAGGCAGGTAGTTGATGCCGCGTTTCTTTTTCCAGATTTGGATTGGGAAGATGGCTGTTTCGCCGTTGCCAACGCCTTCGTAGGTGCATTTCAAGATTTCGCGGATGATACAACGTCCCTCAGCCGATGTGTCGGTGCCGTAGTTGATGCTTGAGAATACCACTTGGTTGCCACCACGTGAGTGGATTGTGTTCATGTTGTGGATGAAGGCTTCCATGGCCTGGTGAACGCGGCTCACGGTTTTGTTGATGGCGTGTTGGAGGATGCGCACTTCGCCGTCCATATCGTCAAGGGGTTTGGTGATATAGTCGTCGATAGGTGTGTTGTAGAGGTGTGTGAGTTCTACGTCCATCACCTCTTCCATGCGTTTTACTTCTTCGATGAACGATTTGCGCACGAATGGGGCGAGGTAGTAGTCGAACGCTGGGATGGCTTGTCCGCCGTGCATCTCGTTCTGTGCGGTCTCGAGGCTGATACAAGCCAGCATGCTGGCGGTCTCGATGCGTTTGGCTGGGCGGCTTTCGCCGTGACCGGCCGACATGCCGTTGGTCAGGATGTTGTCCAATGGATGTTGAACGCAGGTAAGGCTCTTGGTTGGATAGTAGTCTTTGTCGTGGATGTGGAGATAGCCGTCTTTCACGGCTTCTTTGACGCGTTCGCTCAAGAGGTAGTCGTCAACGAAAGGTTTGGTGCTTTCGCTTGAGAATTTCATCATCATGCCGGCAGGGGTGTCGGCGTTCATGTTGGCGTTTTCGCGTGTGATGTCGTTGGATTTCACGTTGATGATTTCCAAGAACATGGAGCGTGTCTTTGCTTTGCGGGCTACGGAGCGTGCGTTGCGGTAAGAGATGTAGACTTTGGCTACGTCCTTACGTTTTGATTTCATGAGCTCCATTTCGACGGCGTCTTGGATTTCTTCCACCGTCATTTGTGTTTTACCACGTTCACTGATGTGATCGGCAATCTGCTGGATCAGGGCCATGTCTTCACCTTCTTCGGTGTGCATCATTGCCTTTCTGATTGCGGCCACGATCTTTTGGTCGTTGAATCCTACGATGCGACCGTCGCGTTTTACTACTGTCTGTATCATATATCTGAGGGAATAAATTACCTTTTTGGGAGTTGCAAAGGTAAAAAAACTTCGGCAAAAATTGCAACAGTTTTTGCGAAAAGTTTTCAACAATTTTACATCTCTTGAACTACAGCCGTTTAGCAGTGTATATTGTTCAATGTGCTGACAATCAACAGAATCGCACCATTCGCAAGGTTAAATAGGTTTATTTTCATTGATTTAGTGAGCGGGCGCTTGGTGGGGCGTGGATTGTGGAAAAAAAGGGGTGAATATGCCGTGAGATGTGGTGGCGTCAAGGGTTGTGAAAATTTCGGTTTCAAAAATGGTGTTGGGGATTATTTTTCGGAATTTCGTGTTTTGGTGTTTTGTGTTACGGATTTGCGGCGGATTATTTGGTAATATGATTAGCGGATGCGAAATTGTGGTGTGGAGTTTGGGTGTTGTTGCGTTGTTGTTTTCGTTTCGCGTGGAGGGGTGCGGTTTCGTTGTTCT
>CALEJM010000069.1 GCA_937898265.1 uncultured Porphyromonadaceae bacterium | reverse complement strand
GTTTTGAAAAATCAACACCAGTAGCTAGAATCAATGACAAGGCTTCATAGTCGTCTTTCTGACCCTTCAACACAACTTGCTCGCAGGAGTCGATGCCGAGGGTGATGGCTTCGTTGCCGAGGCGGAGGCGGTAGAAATCTGGATATTCCACCTGAGGGGCTTTGAAGCGGAATTTGCCGTTGGCTCTGAGTTTGACGGAGTCGAGCACCTCGAGACTGTTGTCGCCCACGTGCTCAAAGTAGAGCATCTGTGTCTTGGCGTCGGCAATGGTGCCGCTGACTGAGAATTTTTTTCCTTTGCTGCAGCTGGTTGTCATGCAGACGGCTGCGGCGATTGCTAATATGTAAAATAACTTCTTCATAAGTTTTTAAGATGTTCTTCTTTCCATTCGGAGTATGGGTGCTGGATGAGACAGGCGTTGTAGTAGCGTTCGTTGCCGGTGACCTCTTTGCCAATAAATGGTGGGAGTTCGAAGGTGGTTTCTTCGCTGGGGAGTTCAATCTCGGCGATGACGAGTCCGTCGTTGGCACCGTGGAAACAGTCGATTTCCCATTTGAATCCCTTGTGGTTGAGTTCGTAGCGTGTCTTCTCGATGATGGGTTGCTGACAGACGCCGTTGAGCATGTCTTTGGCTTCATCTACTGGGATAGGGTATTCCCATTCGTTGCGTGAGAAGCCGATGGTGGCGTTTTTTATTGTGAGGTAGGCGGTGTTGTCGTAGATGCGCACTCTTACGACGCGGTCGTTTTCGGAGCAGATATAGCCTTGCACGATGTAGTGTGCGGTGGCTTTCTCCTTAAAACTCATGTTGCTTACCACGAATTTTCTTTCAATCTCTTGTGACATAGGGGTGTCGATGCTTTTAACATGCAAAGGTAGCACTTTTCTCTCAAACTCTTGCTTTGTCTGGCGATTTTTGGTGCTGGTCTTTGCTTGTGGTAGGGAAATAAAAAAAAGTCGCCTTTTGAGCGACTTTCGAGGTACCTAGCAGATTCGAACTGCTGTATACGGTTTTGCAGACCGGTGCCTAACCTCTCGGCCAAGGTACCATTGGTTTGGGAGTGCAAAAGTACAACTTTTTTCGTAATTCCCAAACTTTTATTTGACTTTTTGTTCGCCGATTGGAATGCTTTTTTGCAATCTGTTCAGCAACAGTTTTTTATAGTTCTCTTCTGCTTGATAAAATTTATAGAGTTTCTTGGCGGAGAGCACGCGGAGATATTTCTCGTTGTAGGCTTGGCGGAGGCGTTGTTTTTTCTCGCTGATGAGGCTTAACTCTTTGTTAATCTCGCCGTATTCCAACTCGGTGGTGTTGTCGTTGACGCGTGCGTGCACCTCTTTTTCTTGTTTGTTGAGGTCGTGCATCGCTTTCTTGAATTCGTTGTAGAGTTTCCAGAATTGTTCGGATTCTTCGGTGGTGAGTCCAACTTTTTCTGTGATGAAAGCCACTTTTTGGGCTTCCAGTTCCTGACGCTTTGCTTCGTCGAGTTTGTTGCCTTTGATTTGTGCGTTAAGGGCTGTCGACGCGATGAGCAGTGCGGCGATGAGGATATGTTTGTATTGTTTCATGTTGCTTTTTGTATACTATATATTATATTGTATGTGTTTTAGTCGGCTGAGGCGAGAATCAGTTCGACGAGTTGGTCTTCGGAGAGGTCGTCGAGCACCATCTGATGAAGCACGCTGTCGGTAGCGCTTTCTTCTTCGGCCTGGGCGGTGGTCTCAATGTCTTGGAAGGAGTTGCGTGTGTAGTTGACGGCAGCGCGTGTGATAAACATCACGCCGACAATCATGGCTGCTGCGTAGAGCCATGGTTGAACTTTTTTCCACAGACTGATTGGTTGTGAAACTTCGCCTACGGTCTCGGCAAGGATTTTGGCTTCAAGGTCTTCGAAGTATCCTTCGGGAACGGTGAAAGGCAATTCGTGTTTCTCGTTTTCTATGTCGAATTTTTCCATCTTTCAAATGCTTTGTTGCTCTTTTGATGCCTAAATGTTAGAAAGGTTTAATTGGTGGTGGTCAAAAATGCTTCGATTTTTTTGACGGCATGGTGGTAGGATGCCTTGAGGGCGCCGACGGAGGTGCCCAGGATTTCCGACATTTCTTCGTACTTCATTTCGCTGAAGTATTTCATGTTGAATACCAATCGTTGTTTTTCCGGGAGTTGTATGATGGCTTCTTGGAGTTTTTTCTCGGCTTCGTCGCCGGAGAAGTAGCTGTCGGCTTCGAGGTTGTTGATCATCACTTCTTCCATTTCGAGCGATGTTGTGACGTTTTTCATGCGTTGCTGGGCAAGGAAGGTGAGTGCCTCGTTGCTGGCTATTTTGTAGAGCCAGGTGTTGATTTGGCTTTCGCCGCGGAAGGTGTCGAGCGATTTCCATGCCTTCATGAACGTGTTTTGGAGTACGTCGTCGGCATCTTCGTGGGTCAGCACCATTTTTCGGATGTGCCAGTAGAGTGGTTTTGAGAGTCCTTTGACCAGTTTGGTGAAGGCGGCGTTGCGTGTTGCCGGGTTCTGGATCTGGGTTGTCAACTCTTTTATTTCTTGTGTGTCCATTGCGGATGTCTGTTTCACAATTTGTTCGCAAAGATACAAAAAAAGCGTTAGATTTGTTCTTCTTTTGGTGCACAAAAAAAGCTGCTATCTTTTTGGGATAGCAGCTTGTTATGATGGGGGTGTGTTTCTTAGATTTTTTTGAAGAGAACACTTGCGTTGTGACCGCCGAATCCAAAGGTGTTGGAGAGGGCTGCGCGCACTTCGCGTTTTTGTGCCTTGTTGAAGGTGAGGTTGAGTTTGTAGTCAATCTCAGGGTCTTCGTCGCCTTCGGTGAAGTTGATGGTTGGAGGCACGATGTCGTTTTTAACGGCAAGCACTGAGAGTACGGCCTCGAGAGCGCCGGCAGCACCGAGAAGGTGACCGGTCATTGACTTAGTCGAACTGATGTTGGCGTTGTAGAGGCTGTCGCCGAACACTTTTTTCAGCGCTTTGAGCTCTGCGATGTCGCCGAGAGGTGTGCTGGTGCCGTGAACGTTGATGTAGTCAACATCTTCAGGTTTCATGCCTGCGTCTTCGAGGGTGCGTCTCATTACCAAAGCAGCGCCTTCGCCTTCTGGGTGTGGGGCGGTGATGTGGTGTGCATCGGCGCTGAGGCCTACGCCAACGAGTTCGGCATAGATTTTAGCACCGCGTGCTTTTGCGTGTTCGTACTCTTCGAGAACAAGGCATGCTGCGCCTTCGCCCATTACGAAGCCGTCGCGGCTTGCAGAGAATGGGCGACTTGCCTTTGTAGGCTCGTCGTTACGTGTTGAGAGTGCGTGCATAGCACAGAAACCACCCATACCAACTTCAACGATAGCAGCCTCTGCACCACCAGAAACAATAGCATCAGCCTTACCAAGACGGATAAGATTGAATGCGTCAGCGAGGGCGTTGCTTGACGAAGCACATGCTGAAGATGTAATGTAGTTTGGTCCGTGGAAACCGTACTTGATTGATATATAGCCACAAGCGATATCACCGATAAGCTTTGGGATGAAGAATGGGTTGATCTTTGGACCAACTGTTGGTGCATTGAGAGCCCAGTTTGCGACCTCATCCTGGAAGGTACGCATACCACCGATACCAACACCGAATACTACACCGATGCGGTCCTTGTTGATAGTCTCAAGATTCATCTCAGAATCTTCGATAGCCATTGCTGCAGCAGCCATAGCGAACTGACAGAACTTGTCCATCTTACGTGCTTCCTTGCGGTCAATCCACTTTGTAGCGTCAAAGTCCTTAACCTCAGCAGCAATTCTTACCTTGTAGCCTTCTGTGTCGAACTTTGTGATGAAATCTACGCCGCAACGACCCTCAACAAGACCATTCCAAAAACTTTCAACATCGTTA
>CALEJM010000068.1 GCA_937898265.1 uncultured Porphyromonadaceae bacterium | reverse complement strand
CTGACGAACCGTTGGGAAGGGTGAAACTGTTGCCCGTGGCTTCCACTTGTTGGTTTGCTAAATCGCTGATTTCAAAACCACTGCGAAGCAATGCTCTGCGGAGCCAGTTGGCTTTGTTGGAATCGCCCGTCACTTTGACCGGTGCGTAAAGATTGTTGGGCGTATGGGTCATGACGCAGTGACCGTCGTTGTCGTCGAAGCGGAAATTATCGGAAGCAAACGTTGACTGCATGTCGCCCTCAATCATAAGGTCTTCCGGAACGGCGGCCCTGACACCATTTTTGTTCATCAGCCAAATATGGTCGGCACTCTGGATGGCGAGGTCCAACTCGTGGGTCGACATGATGATGCTTTTCCCTGTGGCGTGTGCCAACTGCTTGAGCAGCAGTGTTATCTCGATGCGGCTTGGAAGGTCGAGATGAGACGTCGGCTCATCCAAAAGTATGATAGGTGTTTCTTGTGCCAAGGCTTTTGCCACCATCACGCGCTGACGTTCGCCATCGCTAATGTTGGAGATTCTGTCGTTGCGTTTGTGGAGCAGTCCCACTTGGTCGAGCGACTGCTCGGTTTTCTCGACATCGCTTTTTGAGAGTCCACCATGCCAAGCCAGGAAGGGAACGCGTCCCATGGCCACGAGGTCGAAGACGGTCAAGCGGTCCTCCATGATTTTGTCGGTCAGCACCAAAGCCATCGCCTTGGCGCGTTCAACGTCCTTCATCTCTTTCAGACGTTTGCCGTTGATGGTCACCTCGCCGCCCAGTTCTGGTTGCAGACCGCAAAGCGTTCTCAGCAGCGTTGATTTACCAGCGCCGTTTGGACCGCAGAGGGCTGTCAACTCCCCCTCACAAGCTGTGAGCGACAGTTGGTGTTGAATGACTTTGGCGCCGTAGCCAATGTCAAGGTGTTTGGTTGTTATGCGTTGTTGCATCGTCTAACTAATTCTCTGTTTCAAAAACCATCATCAGCCAGTCGTCGGTCTCGAAAGTGTCGCATACCCTGAGGCCCACATCTTTAGCTGCTGAAGTCATCACCTCTAAATCTTGCGAAAGGAAACCCGAGAGCAGCAGTTTGCCATGCGGACCTTTCACCGCTTGACGCAGCTCGGTCATCATGCCCATCAGGATATTGCGGTTGATGTTAGCCACCACGTAGTCAAACGTCCGTCCTTCTACCTGTTCTATGCTGCCTAAGTGAAGTTCGACATCCACGTTGTTGAGTTGGCAGTTCTCGTGTGCATTCTCAACGGCACCTTCCTCAATTTCAACACCAACAACTTCGTCTGCACCAGCCTGTTTGGCCAAGATGGCAATCACACCGGTTCCGGTGCCGACGTCGAGTAACGAGTGCCCCTTCATATCGGCTTTTTGAACGTAGCGGAGCATCATCTGCGTGGTCACGTGGGTGCCAGTGCCGAAGCTCTGTCTGGGGTCGATGATGATGTCAAACGGTAGGGTAGAGCGTTGTTGGGTGCTTGGATGGATGTAGAGATTGTCGATGGTGACAGGTTTTCGTCCCTCCATCTCCCATCGCTCGTTCCAGTTGCGGGCAACAACCACCTCCGTTCTGTAGCCGAAGCTGCCGTACTCCTTCATCTCCGTGAGCGTCTCTCGAAGCGTCTCTTCGTTGAACAGTTCGGCGGCAACGCAGGCCACCAAGCCTTGTTCGGTCTCTTCAAACGCCTCATAACCAATATATCCTAAAGAGTCTGCAACCAAATCGCGTAGCCAGTCTTCGTTGGGACTGATGCGTATCGTTGCGGCAATATAATCTCCTTTCATGCTAAAAAAACTTGGATGATGACTTGGTCAAACACTTTTTTAAAGTCTACAAAGATACCCCATTTTTTCTGAACACACAAATTGTAGCGACTGATATTTTAAGCGAAATTTCGGGTCGTAGAAACGGCAATTTTGTTGTTGAGATAGAAAAAAATGAAACCGAACCTCCCATTTGCAGAAAATGAATCGTTTCCGTCAAACAAAATCAGCTTTTCGGACAATATGAAAACAGAAAACCAAACGGAATCTCCCATTCTTCAAATCTTATGAGTCGTATCCAAATGGAATCAGCGGACAAGAAAAACTCACCGCTTTCCTCCAAACGGCGGACGTTGGGTGGAATATCTTAATCGGCGTAACCAAATGGTGGCTAATAGTTTGCAAATCCAACCGAGTGATTCTGTTCCGTTTCATCTGGTTGTGAAATCCGACCGTTGGCAACCGTTTCGGAATTTTTCGTTTGATTCCAATTTTACCCCTCTCCAAACGGCTACATTTGAAAAAAAAGTGCTATTTTTGCACTGATTTAGAAAAGGGGTGCTTGAGCATGCTGACTTCCGCTTAGGCTGAGATTAGACCCGCGAACCTGCTCTGGATAATGCCAGCGAAGGGATTTGAAAAATCAGACCGACACCGTCGGTAGTTTTCCAACACGCCGTAGCCCCCATTCTTACTTTCAATCTTTTTTGGTTATGGCAATCAACATCTTACTGAATCAAAAAGCTTATGAGACCGCGGCAAAAACCGTGGCCGAACTGGCTGTGGAACTCGCCTTGCCTGCACAGGGCGTGGCCGTCGCTTTAGACCAACGCATCGTTATGCGTAACGCATGGGAAGAGACCTCATTGACAGAGGGTTGCTCCGTAATGATAATTAGTGCGGTATGCGGAGGATAGAGCGCTGGCAAGTGCAGTTTATCACTCATGCCAACGAACGTTACGGCTATGTGGAGGGTGCGAAAATGGCGTTGGAAGGCGGTTGCCGTTGGATTCAACTGCGCACTAAAGCACCTGGTTTCGAGGTAAGTAAAGAGGAATATCTTGCGTTGGCAACGACGTTGGACGCCTTGTGCCGTCAGTATGATGCCACCTTCGTGCTCGACGATAACGTCGACATCGTAAAGCAACTGAACATCGCTGGCGTTCATCTCGGATTGTCGGATATGCCCGTTGCTGAAGCACGTCAACTCCTTGGCAACGAGACGATAATCGGCGGAACTGCCAATACCTTTGAGCATATCGCGCAACATGTAGCAAATGGCGTTGACTATGTGGGCTGCGGACCTTTCCGCTTCACCTCCACCAAACAGAAACTGGCTACTACGCTCGGATTGGAGGGGTATCGCAATATCGTTGAACAGATGAAAAATCAGGGCGTTACGATTCCAATGGTTGCCATCGGCGGCATCGTGCTCGATGACCTCAACGCTTTGAAAGAAGTGGGTATTAAAGGCATAGCTGTCAGCGGTTGCGTCTTAAACGCCGACAATCCAGTTGATTACATGCAACAGTTGGTTGAGGCGATGCAATAAAACTTGAAAATAAAAAATACAATATATAATATGAATAAGAATTTGATTATTGGCGGTCGTGAATTTGGTTCACGATTGTTTCTTGGCACTGGTAAGTTCAGCGCCAACTCTTTGATGAGTGCTGCTATCGAAGCCTCTGAAACAGAGATGGTCACCATGGCCATGAAGCGCATCGAATTGAATGACAAGAACGACGACATGATGAAACATATCATGCGTCCTGGTTTGCAACTGCTGCCTAACACCTCTGGCGTTCGCGACGCTAAAGAGGCTGTATTTGCAGCACAAATGGCTCGTGAAGCCTTCGGAACCAATTTCTTGAAACTGGAAATCCACCCAGATCCACGCTATCTCCTACCCGATTCCGTAGAGACCCTCAAGGCTACCGAAGAGTTGGTGAAACTCGGATTTGTTGTGTTGCCATACTGCCAAGCCGACCCAACCCTTTGCAAACACCTCGAAGAGGCTGGCGCTGCTGCCGTGATGCCATTGGGCGCTCCAATCGGCTCAAACCAAGGTTTGCGCACTAAAGATTTTCTCCGTATCATCATCGAGCAAGCCACTGTTCCTGTGGTAGTTGATGCTGGTATCGGTGCTCCTTCTCACGCTGCCGAAGCTATGGAGATGGGTGCTGACGCTTGTTTGGTCAACACCGCTATCGCCGTTGCTGGCGACCCAGTTGAGATGGCCATCGCCTTCCGCGAAGCAGTCAAAGCTGGTCGTCGAGCCTACGAAGCAGGTTTGGCAACCACCCAAACCATTGCTGCCGCCTCTTCCCCTCTGACCGATTGGTTGGGATAACCTATTGATAAACCACAATTTCAACTCAAACAGAAGTTTATGAACAACGAACAACATAATTTCGCCAAACGCGAGAAGTGCTACCTTCAGGGTAAAATGTTCCCTGAGATTCGTGTCGGCATGCAAAAAGTAAACCTCACACCATCTTTGGCTGAAGATGGCACCAAAATCGAGAACGCCCCTGTGCTTATCTACGATACCTCAGGCCCATTCTCTGATCCTGCTGTTACCGTCGACCTCAAACAAGGTCTTCCACGCATGCGCGAACCATGGATTCTTAAACGTGGCGACGTAGAGCAACTCCCTGAGATTACCAGCGATTATGGCAAGATGCGTCTCGCCGACAAGAGTCTTGACCACCTCCGCTTTGAGCATATCGCTTTGCCTTATCGTGCCAAGGCTGGCAAGGCAATCACCCAAATGGCATACGCCAAAGCCGGCATCGTGACTCCAGAGATGGAGTATGTGGCTATCCGTGAGAATATGAACTGTGAGGCACTTGGCATCAAGTCGCATATCACCCCCGAGTTCGTTCGCGACGAGATTG
>CALEJM010000067.1 GCA_937898265.1 uncultured Porphyromonadaceae bacterium | reverse complement strand
GTCGGCATCGTGTTCGAGGTGGCCAACGTCGGTGATATTACGCACGTAACGCACTTTGTAGCCCATGTGTTGAAGATAACGATAGAGAACGTCGAAGGTGACAGAAGGACGGGTGTGTCCCAAATGTGGATCGCCATAGACGGTTGGTCCGCAGACATACATGCCCACATGAGGTGCATGCAGAGGCTCAAACGCTTCTTTGAAACGCTTGAGTGTATTGTAAATCACGAGTTTTCTTTCCATTGTCATTGTATTATTGTTTGTGCTTCGCGCCGATTTCTGATTCGGCATTTTTGCGTTGCAAAGATAATGTTTTTAAGCGGTTTTTTGTGTGTTATTTGCAGACGGTTTACCAACAAAGTCCTTCGTAGCCTTCACCATCCTCCAATTCCTTGATACGCACGAGGTCGATGAGGTGTTGAGATGGCTTTGGAACGATGGTCTTGAAGGCTTCGTCTTTGTTGGCCACGATGAGCACGTCGGCCCATTCGGTCACTTCGTCCAACGATTCGCACAACATATTGTTGAGGTGAGGCAAACGACTTGCTATCACGCTCTTGTTCTTACCAACGAGGCGCGACAGGGCGACGTTTTTGTCGAAGATTTTCACTTCGTAGCCTTTGCCAAACAGTGCTTCGACGACGGAGACGATTGGCGAGTTGCGCATGTCGTCGGTGCCGGCTTTGAAACTCAATCCCAAGACGCCAATCTGACGTTTTCCGAGGTGCTCAATGCGACGGATAACCTGTTCGATATGAATCAGGTTGCTTGGCTCAATGGCGTTAAGCACAGGGGTTTCAAGGTAGAGGTCGTGGGCAAGGGTCTTCAGTCCGCGAAGGTCTTTCGGCAGACAGCTTCCGCCGTAGGCAAAGCCTGGCTTGAAGTAGTATGGGGAGATGTTCAACTGCTTGTCCATGCAGAAGATACGCATCACTTCGTGGGAGTCGATGCCCAACTGTTTACAGATGTTACCCACCTCGTTGGCAAATACGACTTTCAACGCATGGTAGGAGTTGTTGACATACTTAATCATCTCTGCCACACCGATTGGCACGATTTCCACAGGGGCTCCCGTAGCGGCATAGAGTTGGCGGAGGGTCTCGATGGCGGTTTCGCATTCGCTGCCCAAGACGGTGAGCGGTGGGTTGAGGTAGTCTTGAACTGCCGTTCCTTCGCGAAGAAACTCAGGATTGGAGACAACGGCAAAGTCGACATTGCGACGTTTGCCACTCTCCTGCTCTATGATTTCGCTGATGCGGGCGTTGGTGCCTGGGAAGACGGTGCTGCGGATGATAACGATATGGAACGCTGTCTTTTCACGCAAGGCCTCACCAATTTGACGCGCGGTCTCCAGAATGAAGGTGAGGTCGAGATGACCGTTCTCCGACGATGGCGTACCGACACAGAGAAAACTGATTTCGGAGTTTAAGACGGCATCGCGGTAGTCGGTTGTTGCACGAATCAGCCCTTTGGCATGTCCCTCGCTCAGGAGTTTGTCAATATCTTTTTCTACGATGGTTGGACGGCCTTGGTTGATGAGGTCAACTTTCACGTCGTTGACGTCAACACCTATCATCTGGTGTCCTTGATTGGCCAGGCAACCCATGCCTACGCAGCCAACATAACCAAGACCAAAGATTGAGATTTTCATCGCTATATATTGTGTTTCAAATTATTTCTTATCGTGTTTTCGCACCAAATCCATCATATACTCGTTGATATCGATGAATTCAGCATCTATCTTCTGACGCAGCGCTTCTTGTTTTTGCTCGAGTGCCTCAGCAGGCAAGGTGAGGTCGTTGAGCCACTGCTCAACCGGCATCGTCTTCTGGTTCTGCAGTCCGGCAACCTTGCTGGCGGCGAGGTTGGCAGGCATGCCAAAGCGAACGCCGAGATAATAACTCGGTACGCCAAGCAGCGCAGCCTCACGAGCCATGCTGTCGCCACTGGAAATCAAGCCGACGGAGTAGTAAATCAAGCTATGTATGTCGTTGATAGGCTCTTGCAGCAGAATCCAATCGGCTGGGTATTCATCTCTGCGATGCTTCTCCTCCAACGAGAAGAGCACCTTCATCTCTTTGCCTTGTTGACGGGCAGTCTCACGCAGTTGTTCAATCTGCCGACAGAGTCCCTTCACGGCACCAGCCTGTTGCTCAGCATAGTTGAACGTGCCGACAGTCACCTCTCGCAAAAAGATATACTCCTTCGGCTTCACCCCATACTCATCCAAAGCAGTCACATCTGCCCTAAAATACTTCGGCGCCAGATACGCCCACTCTTTCAAGACCTTCAGCACCTGAACACCACGACCTGTCTCAATAACGTCGCTGGAGGCTTCGTAAAGACAGTAGTTGGACTCGATAGCTGCCCAGCGTTTGGGCTTGAAGTCAATGGTTTGAGGATCGTCGTCGAAAGCATAGCAATGGATGCCACTCAGTTTCGAGACGATACATGCCACCATGCCATTGGAGAGACAGAGGTCGATTTTCTTGCCAAACGACCAGATTCCAAGCTGGAAGAGTCGTAACAGATTGGCTTGAAGCAAGACAGACCACTTGCGCATCGCATGTTTACCAACAACGAAGCATTGCACACCAGGCACGCCCTCCAACTCGCGCATAACGATTTGTGGCGTTCTGCCACGCTTCAAAATCGTGACGAGGACGGTGTGTCCCGCTGCCGAAAGTTGAAGTATCAACTTACGGTAGTAGTTGTATTGTGGTGTGTGACAAAGGTCTATCCAGATGGTCATGTTATTTATGTTTTAAGATTTTTACACCCAACT
>CALEJM010000066.1 GCA_937898265.1 uncultured Porphyromonadaceae bacterium | reverse complement strand
GAGCGTCTCCTCGATGTCCAGCGTCTTGATGAGATTGAAGAACTCGTGGATTGCGACTATTTCACCTGCAGTCTCATCCGCTTCAACAAAGCTAAACAATACGATATCTCCGACATCGACTCCATGGTATTGCTGAGCGTCGTGGAAGGCTCGGTGGAAATTGAACACGAAGAGGGAAAAATCACACTACAACGTGGCGAAACGACCCTCGTGCCTGCCGCCGTAGAGAGTCTGACAATACTCCCCGATGGCGAGGCGAAGCTGCTTGAGACCTACATTAAATAAACCCCGAAAAAACTAAGACTACTATGGATACAAATCTTCTCAACCAAGTAAAAGCAAAAGCAGAAGCCTGGCTCAACGGTCCTTACGATGAAGCTACAAAAGCCGACGTAAGAAAGATGCTTGCCGACAGCGACACCACCAACCTCGTCGAGAGTTTCTACAAAGACCTCGAATTTGGCACAGGCGGTCTCCGCGGCATCATGGGTGCAGGCAGCAACCGCATGAATATCTACACTGTAGGCGGTGCCACTCAAGGCTTGGCCAACTACCTCAAGAAAGAGTTCAAAGACCGCAAGGAAATCAGCGTCGTTGTGGGTCACGACTGCCGCAACAACAGTCGCCTCTTTGCTGAGACCGTTGCCAACATCTTCTCTGCCAACGGCATCAAGGTCTATCTCTTTGAAGACCTCCGCCCTACTCCAGAGCTCTCTTTTGCCATCCGTCACCTCGGTTGCCAAAGCGGCGTCAACATCCCCGCCAGCCACAATCCGAAGGAATACAACGGTTACAAAGCTTACTGGGAAGATGGCGCACAAATCATCGCTCCTCACGACGTAAACATCATCGCCGAAGTGGGCAAAATCACTTCTCCAAGCGAGATTAAGTTCAACGGCAACCCAGCCTTGATTCAGTCTATCGGCGAAGAGGTGGATGCTGCCTACTTGAAAGCAGTTCATGGCGTAATGCTTACACCAGATTGCGTCAAGAAGCACAACGACTTAAAAATCGTCTACACCCCTATCCACGGCACAGGCATCACGATGGTTCCACGCTGCCTGAAGGAGATGGGCTTCAACAACGTTATCCTTGTTGAGGAACAGACCGTCATCAGCGGAAACTTCCCAACCGTAGTCTCACCAAACCCAGAAGAGCCAGCCGCCCTCAATATGGCGATTGAGAAAGCGAAGGAGATAGATGCCGACATCGTAATGGCTTCCGATCCTGATGCCGACCGTATGGGCATTGCCGTCAAGAACGATAAAGGCGAATGGGTGCTCATCAACGGCAACCAGACGATGCTGATGTTCACCTACTACATCATCACCCGCAAACGCCAGACGGGCACTTTGACCAACAAGGATTACATGGTGAAGACCATCGTTACAACTGAGTTGGCTCAAAAAATCTGCCAAGAGAACAACGTGCCTATGTACGACTGCTACACTGGTTTCAAATGGATTGCCGCTGTTGTCCGCGAGAAGGAGCAGACCATGAACTACATCGGCGGTGGCGAAGAGAGCTACGGCTATATGCCTGCCGACTTCGTTCGCGACAAAGACAGCGTCGTTTGCTGCGCTTTGATGGCCGAGATGACCGCTTGGGCCAAGGAGCAAGGCAAGACCATCTTCCAACTTTTGCAAGACATATATATAGAGTATGGCTTCAGCTTCGAAAAAGGCATCTCTATCGTTCGTCAAGGCAAGAGTGGCGCCGAGGAGATTGCTGCCATGATGAAGAACTATCGCGAGAACACTCCGAAAGAAATTGCCGGCGAGAAAGTCGTAGTGGTCAAAGATTATCAGACTTTGAAAGCCACCGAGGTGGCAACAGGAAAAGAGTCTGAACTCGACTTCCCAACCACCTCCAACGTGCTCCAATACTTCACCGAGGGCGGTTTGAAGGTTTCGGTTCGTCCTTCCGGCACCGAGCCAAAAATCAAATACTACATCGAAGTGCCAGGCAAAATGGACAATCGCGACGACTACAATCGCCTGACAGCCGAAGCGCAAGAAAAAATCGCTGCCGTAAAAACATCACTCGGCATCTGATTTCAGAAAAAAGTAGTATCTTTGCACAAGAATTAAAGTCTTGTCGTGTTGCCTGGAGAACAGGAAAATTCTACAAACAAAAACTCTTCACCAGGTCAAGCTAATCTCCGCTGGCGGGCTGCAGCCTATCTCGGTAGGACTCCTTAGGGACAAGCAGATTACAAACGAGACCGGCAACCTAAATCCTATCTTATAGGAATTTTTCTCTGCATAATGGTAACACGGCATTTTATATAAACAGAGGTTGGACAGCGCGCCAATCTCTGTTTCTTTTCGCCGCAAAACGCCCCTTTTGAACCACTAAAAAATTAGGCAATTAAAAGAGGCCGACAACCTTGTTCAATTCAAAAAAAAGAGTTACCTTTGCACGCTTTTTCTTTCCAGCATCGTGTGATGGGAAATTAGAGCAAAAACTAATTTTGAGTAACACAAGAGGCACGGCAACGCGCCTCGCAAAAAGACAAACAAATGAAAAAATTTCAACTTGAAGGTACACCAAGAACCGATCTTGGCAAAAAAGGTACAAAAGCCGTTCGTAATCAAGGCATGATTCCTGCCGTTATCTACGGTAGCGAAGCAGTAGAATTGCCATTCACAGGCAAACTCGAAGAAGGCGAGCAACTCATCGAGCGCGAAGGCAGAGGTTTGATCACCCGCTCTTTCCAAGTTAGCGAAGAAGGCGTTCGCAAACTCGTTTACTCACCAGAAATCTTCGAAGTAGAGCTCACAATCGCTGGTAAGAAATATCAATCTGTAATGCGCGAGTTGCAATTCCACCCAGTAAGCGACAAACTCCTCCACATGGACTTCTTGGAAGTTGTTCCTAACAAACCAGTTGTTATGGAAGTTCCTGTTCAACTCACAGGTCACGCTGTTGGTGTTCGCGCTGGTGGTAAAATGTCTCTCTCAATGCGCAAAATCAGAGTTAAGGGCATGATCGAAAACATCCCAGAAAAGATTGTTATCGACGTAACCAACCTCGAGCTTGGCAAAACCATCCAAATCAAGGACGTTCAAGTTGAGAACCTCACTCTCATGAACGCTTCTAACGCTGTTGTCTGCACCGTACTCGTTACACGTGCTGCTCAATCAGCTGCTGCTCAACAAGCATAAGGTAATCCTTTCCGATGAAATATCTTATTGTTGGCTTGGGCAACATCGGAAACGAGTATGCTCACACACGCCACAACATAGGATTCGATACGTTGGACGCCTTTGCAAAGGCGTCCAACATTGTTTTTAGTGAAGGACAACGCTATGGCTCCATAGCGAAGATTTCACTGAAAGGGCGTCAATTGGTCCTGCTCAAACCTTCCACCTACATGAACCTTAGCGGCAACGCAGTTCGCTATTGGCTTCAGCAGGAAAAGATTGACGTTGAGAATCTGCTTGTCATCGTCGACGACCTCTCGCTCCCCGTTGGAGCACTTCGTATGAAGCCAGACGGCAGCGACGGCGGACACAATGGTTTGAAAAACATCCAAGAACTGCTGGGTACGCAGAAATATGCACGCCTCCGCTTCGGCATCGGCAACGACTACCCACGCGGTGGACAAGTGGATTATGTTTTAGGCACCTTCAGTGAGGAAGAGCGCAAAAACACCATCGACCCCCAGATTGAGAAAGCTATCGAGATGATCAAAAGCTTCTGTCTGGCGGGCATACAAATCACGATGAATCAGTTCAATCGCAAGTAAACCAACACCTCTTTTATTCGTCTAAATGGAAGTACGTCTCGACAAATGGCTGTGGGCAATGAGAATCTTCAAAACAAGGAGTCTCGCTGCCGAAGTCTGCAAACGTGGACGAGTAACGATGAACGGCGTGGCACAAAAGCCTTCCCGACTCATCAAAGAGGGTGATGTCATTGACGTCAAAAGGCCTCCCATCACCTTTTCCTACAAAGTCTTACAACTCGCGCAGAACCGTCTCTCGGCTAAACAAGTGCCAGAGTTCATGCAGCAAGTCACCAGACAAGACCAGTTGGAATTGTTGGAGGTGCTCAAAGCCGACAAAACGGCTCAAAGAGCAAGAGGCACAGGACGTCCGACCAAGAAAGAGAGACGCGACTTGGACGGTTTCATCGACAACGAGCAACCCTTCTTCCTCGACTCCGACGATTTCGAGGATTGGGATGACGAACAATAGAAACTTGAGTACGACTCAACATACAATATTTATATGGATAAAAACGAGAACGGCAAAATTGCCATTGAAATCACACCAAACACCTTGGAAGCCTATTCCAATCTTGCTGTGATTGCCCACTCTAAGAGTGAGTTCGTGGTTGATTTTATTACTTTGCTTCCCGGAACGCCTAAAGCACCAGTTAAAGCAAGAATCATTTTGACTCCAGAACACGCCAAAAATCTCCTGACCGCACTTCAGCAAAACGTGCAGCGCTATGAAGATCAGTTTGGCGACATCGACAACAAAAACACCACACCAACACCAATGATGTTTGGTAATGGCGAGGCATAACGCCCCCAAGAATGACCTTTGAAGAGAAGATAAAAAGACATATCGCACAGCATCAGCTGCTCTGTAGCAACGAAGGAGTCGTTGTTGGTGTCAGTGGAGGTGTTGACTCTGTCGTTTTACTTTTCCTACTAAATAAATTAGGGTATCACTGCATCGTTGCCCACTGCAATTTTCACCTACGCGGTGAGGAATCGGATCGCGATGAGCAGTTTGTTGCCAACTTAGCGCAAAGACTGCATTGTGAATACCACGTCTCACATTTCAACACCACCGAGGAAGCCAGACGACTTGGCATCTCCATCGAGATGGCGGCTCGCGACCTCCGTTACGACTGGTTTGAAACCTTGAGATTAAAAACCAACAGTCAGACCGTTGCCGTAGCACACCACGCCAACGACTTGGCAGAAACGCTCTTACTAAATATAACAAGAGGAACCGGAATCAAAGGACTGGCCACGATGCAACCGAAACGCGACTGTATCATCCGTCCGCTGCTTTGCGTTTCGCGCGAGGAGATTGAGGCTTATGCTCAGGAACAGCAACTCTCATTCTGCACCGACAGCACCAACGCTTCTACGGAATACAGACGCAATAGAATACGCCACAACATCATTCCGGAATTGACCGCAATCAACCCGTCGTTCGTAAAAACGATGACCGAGAACCACGAGGTGTGGAGCGACTCCGAAAAATTGTTGGAATGGACCATCCAGAAAGCTTCGCAAGCCATTGCCAAGCAAGAAGGGAACAAAACCATTCTTTCTGTTCCAGAGCTACTCTCCTACCCTACGCCAAGACTTCTGTTGTATGAGATGATGAAGCTATATCATTTCAACCCAGAAATAATTGGACAACTGTTCAACGCCGCCTTGGAAGATAAATCTGGTTTGCAGTTTCTGTCGCCAACGCACAGCGCCATAGTCAACAGAAACGAAATCATCATCGTACCAAGAACGTCGGCAGGCGATGATCTTCAGATTATCATCTCACTTCCTGAAGAC
>CALEJM010000065.1 GCA_937898265.1 uncultured Porphyromonadaceae bacterium | reverse complement strand
TCAAAGAGTTTGGACTGGTGTTGTTTGTATACAGCATTGGTCTTCAGGTCGGTCCATCGTTTTTCTCATCTTTCAAACAAGGTGGTATCCGTCTCAACTTGTTGGCAATCGGTGTGATTCTGCTTGGCTGTATCACCACAATGATTATCACCTTCGTAGCTGGCGAAGACGCGTCATCGATGGTGGGCGTCTTGACTGGTGCCGTGACCAACACTCCATCTTTAGGTGCTGCTCAACAGACCTTTAAAGAAATGCAAGGCTTTTCCAACGACGCTATCGCCATGGGCTATGCCGTTGCCTATCCACTTGGTATCGTAGGTCTGATTCTTGTGATGATTCTCCTTCGTGTGGTGTTTAGAATCGACCTCAAGAAAGAAGAACAGAAACTTGCCTCTGCCAACGACATTGCAAACGTAGAACGTATCAACATCAAAATCACCAACAAAGCAGTTTTCGGCAAACGTCTTGGCGAACTGAAGGAGATGATAAAGACCAACTTCGTGATTGCCCGTGTGATGCACATCAACGGCACCGTTGACTCTGCCGATGTTGAAACAATAGCTCAAGAAAACGAAGTGTTGCGAATCATCTGTAATCGCGACGACGAAGAACTCCTCATCACATTCTTTGGCGAGCGCGTTCATATCGACGCCACCGTTTGGGAAACGCCAGTGAGCAACCTCGTTTCTAAGCGTGTGATTTTGAGTAAGAGCGAACTGAATGGCGCACGAATCGGCAACCTCAATATCCGCCGACTTTATGGTGTGAACATCACCCGTATCACCCGTGCCGGCGTTGAGATTATCCCTTCATTGGACATCCGACTTCAGGTGGGCGACCGTCTGACACTTGTTGGTCGCGAAGAAGATATCAACAAAGTGACTAAGATGTTGGGTAACTCGCTCAAAAGTTTGGATCTCCCCAACCTCTTCCCAATCTTCTTGGGTATCGTGCTTGGCGTGTTAGTTGGTTCTATTCCAATTCATTTCCCTGGCATGCCAATGCCTGTCAAACTTGGTTTGGCTGGTGGACCGCTCATCGTTGCCATCTTGTTGGGATATTATGGTCCAAAATCAAAAATGGTTACTTTTACCACCAACTCAGCTAACCTGATGATACGTGAAGTTGGTATCTGTCTTTTCCTTGCTGCTGTCGGCTTGACCGCAGGCGAAAAGTTTGTCAGCACCATCGTTCAAGGTGGTTATATGTGGGTGCTTTGGGGCTTCCTGATTACCGTCATCCCAACGGCAATCATCGCCTTGGTAGCCCGTCTGGTTCTACATGTCGACTACTTTTCGATTATCGGTATGTTGTCTGGCTGTCAGACCAATCCAGCAGCCCTTTCATACGCCAACTCACTTTCAAACAACGAGAATA
>CALEJM010000064.1 GCA_937898265.1 uncultured Porphyromonadaceae bacterium | reverse complement strand
GCAAGGTAATCGTCAAGTAAACTTTAACGACAACCTTAACGATAACCCAGCCCTCGCTTAACCACAGCGAGGGCTTTTTTTATACCCTACTATCTACTCCCCTCGCCCTTTAACGGGAGAGGGGTAAGGGGGAGAGGGTCTCCCGCTTACCCACAGCGGGGCTTTTTTTGTTTAAGATAAAAGTGAAGAGTTCTCCGGAGCCTCCTGTCCAGCCCCTTCTGGAGCCTCCGGTTCTTCCGTCTTGCCCAGTTTCCAAAGCGCCCGCTTTGGGTCTTGTTTTTCTCACCAAAAATCCCTATCTTTGCAAAGTAAAACAATCTCGTTACACTTATGAAAGCCAACGAACTCATGAAACTCTTTGCTGGCCGCTACGACCAACTCCGCGACCAGGCTCTTGCTCAGCTTCTTGAGGAGGTCTACCAGCGTGGCTTTGCCGACGGCGTTAGCTCTGTGCGCACCCCCGAAGCCAAACCAACACCACGCCCCGAGATCACCCCAATACGCCCTTCGTCCGTCAATATCCGCATTCCTGAACCCAATGTCAAGTGGGTCGACCTCGGACTCCCCAGCGGCACCCTCTGGGCCTACGCCGGCGAGATGCCATATCCTTCTCCTGAGTTCACCAATTTCATCCCTACCTATCAAGACTTCGCCGAACTCGAGCAACTCACCATCTATACCAACGACAACGAGTCGCGCACCATCCGTGGCGCCAACGGCTTCCTCCTCGGCTTCCGCAACACCAAAGCATGGGTGCTCAGCCCACGCTCGTCAACCAACACCCAGGAGACCGTTCTCTTCGATACCGACACCAACACCATCCGTCAGTACCACGACTACTTCCAGGGTGCTCAGATTGCCCTTCTCTACTGCAAGCGCAAATAGACGCCCCTTGCGTCACACCATAAGAAAAACCTGCACAGGAATCTCTGTGCAGGTTTTTTTGTTGCGCCATGCCGTGGCTATTTCTTCGAGCGGTAGTGGTAATCCATCCCGAGTGCCGCACCGGCAAATGTCAGAATCTCGCCGAATGCCGTCAGCACCGACGGATGTACCTCCCCCTCTGGCGGAACCATCATGGCGGTGAACATCATCGCCAGACCAAGCAGCACCAACAGAAACGCAAAGTTATACTGATTGTCTTTTGGAAAAATCGGTTTCATCGTCGTATATATTATATATAGTGTAAAACGGGTAAAAAGAAAGCCCCAAGGAGTCTTGCTCACTTGGGGCAGAAGTTATGTCGGCGCAAGGAGCGCGTGGCTCAGAGGCGTTGCAGACGTGTTACTCGTCCCAATCCTCGTAGTCGCCCTCGCTCAGGTCGTAGTCCATCGACTCCTCAGCCATGCCGTCGCCCGGTTCAGCAGTTGGGTCCACCAGCTCTGCTGCGGAGCGCTGACCCTGAGAGGGCATGCTCTCGTCGATGGTGGGCACCTCCTCTTGCTCCGGCTCTTGAGCTGGCTGGTCGCCAGGCTCGGTTGGCTGTTGTGGTGCCTCACCTTGTGCGGCGTTCTTGTTGGCGATGCGTGTGGAGCGTGCCTTAGCGATGGCGGTGTAGGTAACCACGAGGTCGTTCAGCTCCGCAAACACCTTCGAGGCGGCGAGATCGCCTGTGTTGCCCGCAAAGGTGTAGAGGCTGAAGTAGGCGAACTCAAATGCCTCGTAGGTCTTGTCGCGTTGGTCGGTGAAGAACGTGCGACCCACTGCGCGCTCCAGACGGTTCTGGTAGATGGCTGCGTAGGCGGTGGCGGCACTGGTCATCGCGGTCTTCCAGCTCTCGAGGAACGTGCCGGTCAGTTCCGACGTGTTCCAGGCGCGGGAGATATTGCTCACGAGGTTCTGCATGAGCACCGCAGCGTTGGTGCGGCGCATCGGCTCGCTCTCGATAGCCTGATAGAGTCCGAGCGCCTTCTTGCCGAGTGTTGCCTCGTGGGCGTCGTAGCTGGTGGCGTAGGCCTTGAAGAGGTGCTTTACGCCGCGCCAGAGACTGGAGATGCGGTCGAACTCCACGATCACCTCGGCGGCCACCTTCTGTGTGGCGGTCTCCATCGAGGTGAGGAACTCTTGTGTGAGGTCCTTGAACACCACGATGCTGTCAACGATGGTCTCGTCTTCAACGGCTTGGAGTACTTCGGCTGCCTTTTCGTAGAACGATGGGGCGTAAGCCATTGGGAGATACTTGATGTAGCTGAGTGGAAGCACCTTGGTGCGCTTCTCTGTTGTGATTGTTGCCATAGTGGTAAACAGTTTAATTTAATGATTGGTTGGTGTGAGAAAATGTCTGTGAGCAGGATGCTCCGACAGGTCCAGACCCCGTCGCCGCTGTACTATATATAATATAGTGTGTACTGTGAACACAAAGCGGTGAGCGCTGTACCATCTGTGGTGGTTGGGGTGTTGCTTCAAAGGGAGCTGTTCGAGAGGGCGGTGTGAAGCAAAGCATCGTCTTCGGTGCGTCCCTTCATCCCAACAGACCGCAAGCATGGTCGTAGGGTTATCGGTTAGATAACGATATGTAACACACTATATCGCATCTGTTGTTAGGGTAGAGAAAAAAGAACAGAGGGTTGTCGCAGCGTGCGACGGGGAGGACTGTGCTGTCGTGCTTTAGGGCGTGGGAACAATCTCTGGCAGCAGGAGCGCTGCACTGGGAAATAGGGTGTGAGATTTTGCCCTTGAAAAGCACTGCAAAAGTACGAACTATTCTCCAAACAACCAAATAAAATGGCAATTATTTTACAAAAAAATTTCACTAAAACCGCTATAAACCTAATTCTAAGCGCTTTCGTAAGAAAACAAGGTGTGAAAAATACACGAAAGGGCGGTTTGAAGGGTTGAGAAAGGTTCGAAAGGTCATTTTAATGAGTAATTAGCAATGAGCAATTGTTTGGGTTCTCCGGAATATCCGGAACCTCCGGAACCTTCGTTTTCTCCGGTTCCTCCGGAGTAGCCCTTTGGGGGGCGTTCCGGGTCATTTAAACGCAAAAACCCCGCTGAGGTCCAGCGAGGTTTTTGTGTTTGTTTGGAATTGCTTGCTTAGTTGCGTTTCAGCGTCATCGTTGTTACGTAGTCGCTACCGCTGCCGTGAACGATTACCAAGGTAGTCTCGTCGCATTGCTCGATGAGGTATTCCACAGGATCGGCGCCAGGAGCTTGGATGAAGTTGACCTTGTTGCCGTCGATGGTATATTCCATCTGAGCGTCTTCGATGCCGTTGGAAGTGATGAGCACGCCGCCCTCTTGGAAGGTGAGCACGAAGTCGCTGCCACCGTACATTGGGGTGAGGTCCACAGGCTCGTCGCCGCCGTTGTCTTGAAGAGCAGACTCGAGGGTCCAGGTGCCGATAATCAGTTCGGCATACGATTTCTCGCCTTCGTTGCCTTCGCCTGGTTTCTCTGGTTCATTAGGTTTGTTTTTGCAAGCCACGAGGCAGAGAACTGCCACGAGGCACATCATAGTGTAGAGAATCTTTTTCATGATAGATATGTGTTTAGTTTGTTATTTTGCGAAGTTGACCACCTGGGTGTAGACATGTCCGTCGTCTTCGTTGGCGTCGTTCTCCATCTCGGGCACCACGATGGCAAGGGCGGTGCTGGTGAGGGTCTTCACCACATATTCCTGCGTGAGTGTGGTGCCGTTGTCGTTGATGGTGAAGTAGAGCACCTTGGT
>CALEJM010000063.1 GCA_937898265.1 uncultured Porphyromonadaceae bacterium | reverse complement strand
GGTCGCTGATACTATGAAATTTACTTGTTTGCTTACAGTCTTTAAGCAAACCATAGCGGCACCCCCCGACTTCCCGCAGTGCAATGCTTACAAGATGAAACCAGACGCTCTAAAATGACGGTTGATGAAAAAACAAAGGGCCGACGGAGTTGCCGTCAGCCCTTGTCTTATTATCGGGGAGATGGATTACTTAGTAATCTTTTCCAACCATTTGAGCATACCGAGCATGACGCTCATTGAAGCCAAGCAGATGAAGGCAAAGACTGCCCAGCATTGCCACTGGTGAGGGAATGCGTTCAACATGGTCACGCCGAGGGCGATGAACAAGTTGCCGATAGCAGTAGCGCAGAGCCACAAGCCTTGGCAGATACCTTGGAGGTGTTTTGGAGCAATCTTTGATACGAAAGAGAGACCAAGTGGTGAGATGAACAACTCAGCCAAGGTGAGGAAGAAGTAGGTGACGAGCAATACCCATGGACCTTGTTTCATGGTTGCTTTGATGGCTTCGTCCAAACCGCGGAACTCTTCGCCTGAAGGATAGTTGCTGATCATTGCCAACACCATGAGGAAGATGTAGGCGCAAGCGGTGATGAACATACCCATGGCGATTTTCTTTGGTGTTGAGATCTCGCGACCTTTTCTTGACAAAGCACCAAACACGAGCATGATGAGCGGGGTCAGCACGATAACGAAGAATGGGTTGACACATTGCCAGATTTCAGGAGCGATGGAGTCGGTGACAACGAAGTCGCGGGTGAATACTGAGAGTGATTGACCGTTCTGGTGGAATGAGAACCAGAAGAAGACAGCCACGCCGAGCACTGCGAAGAGGGCGTACATACGTTGTTTGATTTCTTTAGCGTCGTCAGCCACTTCCTCAACGGTGGTCTCAGCAGCTTTCACTTTCTTCACTGGGTTAGGAAGGTTCTTCTTGATGATGGTGAAGATGCAGAATGAGAGCAACATGGCGATTACTGAAGCGATGAATGAGTAGTGAACGCCGGTGTTGAATGTCTCGAGGTAGTTGGTGCAGAAGCCAGCCATGTCGGTGATAGCCTCGCCGCTGGTTGATACGGCAGCAGAGAGGGCGTTGAGGTTGTCCATGTCGGCACCTTGGAGACCGCCGTTCTTGATGTACTCGTGGCAGAGACGTGGGAGGTCGGCATTGTAGATCAAGCCGTTGCTTTTCAAGTGGAAGCTACGGAGCAATGGGGCGATGAATGGAGCGATAACGCCACCGATATTGATGAACACGTAGAAGATTTGGAAGCCTGAGTCGCGGCGTGATTTAGCCTCAGCCAAAGCCTCAGGACCTTTCTGGGCAGCTTCGTTCTCGAAGTTGTCGTACATCTGACCAACGATAGCCTGGAGGTTACCTTTGAACAAGCCGTTACCAACAGCGATGAGCAAGAGGGCTACGCAGGTGAGCACGAGTACCCACATTGGCACGTTGCCTGGGTCGCCGCCAAAGACTGGCACAGCAAGGATGACATAGCCGATGGCCATCACCAAGAGGCCTGCCATGATGGTGCCTTTGAAGTTCTGCAATTTGTCGGCTACGATACCGCCTGGGAGGCTGAGCACGTAGATGGAGAAATAGAACACTGAGTAGATCCAGCCTGCAGCAGAGTCGGAGATGCCGAACTTGGAGCAGAGGAACAACAGGAGAACAGCGTTCATGATGTAGTAACCGAAGCGTTCACCCATGTTGCTGAGTGCGGCAGCAATCAAGCCTTTTGGGTGATGCTTCCTGGCTTCGAGGATGTAGTACACCAAGAATGGTGTTACAAAGACAAGAATCGCGAGGAGCATAGCTACCATGCGATTGTTTTGCCATAATTCTACTAACATAATGTTGTTGTTTTTAGATTAATATTGTTTTATTTATTTGTTGCAATTGAGGTAGTTGACCAGCGTGTTGGAGTAGATGGCGAGGAGGTTCTGACGCAGCTCGTCGTGATGCTCGGGCTCGAGGTTGCTGAGTGCAAGGCGGCTCTCGAGATATTCTACGGCAGCGGCTTTCTCGTCGGCGGTATAGCGGTCGGCAAAGGCATTGGTCTGGAAGCGGAGGTCGTAGGCCACGTAGTTGATTGGGAAGAAGTGGTATCCCGAGAAGATTTCGCGGTCGATGAGTTGCTTGACGGCTTCTACCTGCTCGTTGCGACGGGTGATACGCTGCTCTATCTCGCTGAGTTGGGTGTTGATGGGTTGGGCGTAATTGACGTGAACACGTCCTTTCTTGCCCATGATGCCGGTCTTCATGCTGAAGACGTCCTCGCCTGGTGCTTTCTTGTAGGCGGGGTCGATGCGACGACGAACGAGTTCTTGTGCCTTGAGATAGTCGCAGGGGTCGAACTCGTAGCTGAGGGTGGTGGGGACGAGGTTGAGTCGTTGCAGTTTCTGAACGAAGGAGCCTTCGCCCGAGAAGGTGAACATCTTGAGGATGCTCTCTTGGGTTTGGTCGTTGGAGTCTTTGGCACGACCCTCACGCTGGGCAATCCAGACGTGACGGTGGTCGTCGTTGATCACCTTGTGGATGTAGGCTGAGAGTTGGGCGTAGGCGCTGGCGTTTTTCTCCTGACGTTTGACGATGAAGGCGCCGCAGGTGCGAACGACCTCTTTGACCCACGGGAGCGACAGGAGGTTGTCGCCGATGGCGATGGTGGAGGGGTCGCGCTGTTGCTGCATGAGGGCGAGGTTGACAAAGGAGGGGTCCATCACGATGTCGCGATGGTTGGAGATGATGAGTGCCGGCTGGGCGAGACTCTCTACGCCAGAGACGGTGAATCCGTCGGTGGCTGTTGCCACGATTTTCTGGAAGAAGGGGTAGACAGCCTTGAACTTGAAGTCGTAGGCTGTGTTGAGTGAGGTGAGCAATGCTACAATGGTTTCGCGTTCCACGGGGGCAAACAGTTGTGTTGCCATTCCCATGAAACCCTCGTCACTGACAAGACGTTGCATCACCGCAGGAATCTCATTGTCGGCATAGTAGGCTATGTCGGCAAAGTCTATGTTTGATGTCATCGTTGTAAAGTCTTACTTCAAAGGGCAAAGATAGGTATTTTTTTTCATTTTACCAAAAACGGGGGTATATCGCGTGCACATAAAAGGAAAAAGCCAGTCTCTGACGTGTCGGAGACCAGCTTTTCTATGAAGACAAATAGGGAATTTTCGTGTTGGGTTAGTGGCAGAACATAAAGCCGAAATAGAGTCGTGGTCCGGTGGGGTTGAGCACGGCGTGTTCGTTGAGCGCCACGAGCCAGTCGAGGCGGAAGGAGAGGTGGACCTTGGGGGTCATGCACCAGTCGAGTCCGGCATAGGGGCCGACATAGAAGAACGATTGTTTATGGAAGGTGGCGTTCTGCTCCGGCATCCAATCGTCCTGACTTCCCTCGAGGAGATAGAGCGAACGCATGGCTCCACCGCCGAACGCAGTGCCCACAAAGGGCCATACTTTGGTTTTCCGCCAACAGGCATCCACACTTAAGCCGCCCCAGCCGGTGCGCACATAGCTGCCGGCACGGAGCAGTTGGCGGCAATCGGTGGTTCGGGCGTTCATGGTTGAGACGAAGCCTTCGCAGCCCACTCGCATCAGTTGTCCGAGGTTGACGTGTGCTCCTCCGCCGATGCCGAAGGTGGCTCCTTGCGGGGAGTATGACAAGCCGTCGGTGCTGACGGGAGCGTTGACCTCGTGGCCGAAGAGATAGCCTGTATGGAGCATCATTCCGCCCGAGAATCCTTGATAGACTTTGGAATCGTTGTTGGCTGAAAGCGAACCACAACATAGGAGCAACAGGGCGATGGTCTTGAGGGTATCGGTGTCTGAGGGTTTGTCGCGGTGAACCGTAGGCACCCAGAATCCCACTACCAGCGAGCCGATGAGTCCGGCAATGGGGACTACGATACGCGCCCAGAGCACGGGGATGAAAAACACCGACGAGATGGTGCACATCACTACCATACAGCCGATGGCCATTGCCTTGGCCTTGGGGGTCATGCCGTGCTGACGCTCGTAGTCGCGAATCCTGTTGCCCAGACGGGATGCCAAGAGCCACGCCTGCAGACGCGGACTGCTGCGATAGAAGAGCCACGATGCCAGCAGGAGGAATGGCGTGGTGGGGAGCCCTGGGGTGACTACACCCAAAGCACCTAAGCCCACGCAGAGCAATCCTAAGGCGATGAAAAGGTATCTCTTAATCATAATCAGCAGTTTAGCAATGCCAACAGGGCATCGGAAAACGGAGTGCAAAAGACGCACTTTTTTTGCTGTCGATGTTTAAGATTTTCTTAAGAATTTAAGATTAGGCGATAGGAATACGCAGTTCGTTGACCATGCCGTTGATGTCGAGTGCGAGTGAGAAATGCTCCAACGAGAGGCGTGAGGTGATGCTGATGGTGCCTGGTTGGGCAATGGAGAGGAGGGCTATGAGGATGGCGTCGAGCATCTGTCGGAGCACGTCGGGACGGATGGCTATCTCGCGCACAAAGGGGTCGAGTTTCATCTGCGGCACGAGTTGGTGGTTCTGGAATTCGAGTGCGTGCATCTCCATCCACTGCGGGATAAATTCTCCGATGTCGATGCGGTAGTAGGGTACGGCCTCTTGGTTGGAATGGAAGATAAAGCCCTCACCACGAACGGTCTCGATGGGATAGGCGGTGGTGAAGCCGAGTTTGCGACGGATGGCGTTGAGGTGGACGTCTACGGTGCCGGTGTCGTAGCGGAAGGTGGTTCCCCAGACGTTGTCTACCACCTCGTTGCGTGTGCAGAGGCGCTCGGGATGCACGTAGAGATAATGGAGCAGTCCGTACTCCAGACGGGTCAGGCGGACGCTACGGCTGCCATAGGTGGCTTCTCGCTGCTTGCTGTTGAGGGTGAGTCGCAACTGTTCTTGCATAGGGAGGGGATTTTCAATGTTGCAAAGGTAACACTATTTTTTCGGTTTTCGTTGGTCAGGTCGGCAACTTTTGGTAATTTTGCATACTGAGACGAACTTGTCTTCGTCGCTCCCTTGAAACTCAAAAAACACATAAGATATGGGCTTAGTAGAAAAAATCATTGCGCGTGCCAAGAGCAACAAACAGCGCATCGTGCTTCCTGAAGCAGAAGAAATTCGTACACTGACCGCTGCCGACAAGGTGTTGGCAGACGATATCGCAGACCTCATCCTCATCGGCAATCCCGACAAGGTGCATGCCATGGCGGCAGAGAATGGTCTGACTCACATCGACAAGGCCGTTCTCATCGACCCCGAGAACAACCCCGAGAGCGAGCGTTATGCCGAGTTGCTTTTCGAGATTCGCAAGAGCAAGGGCATGACTATCGAGAAGGCGCGTGAGTTGGTGAAGAACCCACTCTACCTCGGCTGTCTGATCATCAAGTCGAACGAGGCCGACGGACAGATTTCCGGCGCTTTGTCGACCACTGGCGACACGCTCCGTCCTGCACTTCAAATCATCAAATGTGCCCCAGGCATCTCTTGCGTGAGCGGTGCGATGCTCCTCGTGACCGACAAGAAGGAGTATGGCGACTGAAGACACGGTGACCATCTGGGCCTTGGTGCTGACTTTGCCGGAGATGAGGGAGCTGCAGAAACGGCCCACCATCATCAGGAGCCAGTACATGGCGGCGATGGCACCGCCAATTGCCGCCGCGCCTGCAAAACCTGCAGGATATGCACCGTTGCCGTTAGGGTCTGAAAGGAAGAAGTTGAGCTGTGAAGGGATGCCGATCTCGATGCCGACATAGAAGAAAATTGCGATGACACCGAGGACGCAATGGCGGAATGACCAAGGGCTGTGCTCGAACTTCTGCTCGCTGCGACCCTTCGCAGGCTCAGGAATATTCACGAATGAAATGATGGCGAACGCAACCGCGAACACTCCCATAGCGATGAAGAGGAGCGGAGCGACGTTCGACATTGAAGTCTCGGCAGAAACCGTACCGATAAGCACGCCTACAAGGAATGGGGTGAGGGTTCCGGTAAGAGAATTGAGAGTGCCGCCGATCTGGATGTACTGGTTACCCTTGTTGCCGCCGCCACCGAGGAGATTGAGCATAGGGTTGACCACCGTATTGAGCATACAGACACAGAAGCCGCAGACGAATGCGCCGAGAAGGTAAACAAAGATTGCGGCGCCGGCCAGGAACTCAAAGCTTGAGAGATACTGGATGCAGATGCCGACGAAACCTACCGCAAGCGCGATAAGCGTTGTTTTCTTGTATCCGACTTTAAGCAGCATCTTGCCGGCAGGAATACCCATGAAGAGGTATGCCGCAAAATTCATCATATTTCCCATCATTGCGGCCCAATCATATTTGTAACCCCAGATGTTTCCGAATGGAGCCGCCATATTGGTCACGAACGATATCATCGCGAAG
>CALEJM010000062.1 GCA_937898265.1 uncultured Porphyromonadaceae bacterium | reverse complement strand
TTGTTGGTGATGAAACACATCTCGAAGTTGCTCTTGATGTTCTCCACCTCCTTGTAACCGTTCTCGATCATGCTGGTCTTCTCAGCCGGGATGATGACGTCACCGAGGTTGAATGAAAGACCGCCCTTGAATGCCATGGTGTAACCAAGGTTCTTGATGTCATCGAGGAACTGTGCGGTACGTGAGATACCGGTGTTCTTGATGACGAGGGAGATGATCTTACGGAGAGCCTTCTTACCGAGTACCTCATTTACATAAGGAACCTCGTCTGGAACGAGCTGGTTGACCATGATACGTCCAGGAGTGGTCTCTACCATCTGAGTACCAGCCTCTGGATTGAGCTTATCCTTAGGAAGTCTTACCTTGATCTTCGAGTGGAGGGGCACCGCCTTCTCATTGAGAGCGCTGATAACCTCTTCCGGACCATAGAAGCTCATTCCCTCACCCTTTGCACCAGGTCTGATCTTGGTGATGTAGTACAGACCGAGCACCATGTCCTGTGAAGGGACGGTGATAGGAGTACCGTTCGCAGGGTTAAGGATATTGTGTGAACCGAGCATGAGGAGCTGAGCCTCGAGCACGGCTGCGTTACCGAGTGGAAGGTGGACTGCCATCTGGTCACCATCGAAGTCGGCGTTAAAGCCAGTACAGACGAGGGGGTGCAGACGGATAGCCTTACCTTCGACAAGCTTGGGCTGGAAGGCCTGGATACCGAGACGGTGCAAGGTAGGCGCACGGTTCAGCAACACTGGGTGACCTTTCATCACAAACTCAAGGATATCCCAAACGATTGGGTCTTTCTTGTCGATGAAGCGTTTTGCAGATTTCACGGTCTTGACAACGCCACGCTCGATGAGTTTGCGGATGATAAATGGTTTGTACAACTCAGCAGCCATATCTTTAGGGAGACCGCACTCGTGCATCTTCAACTCAGGACCTACAACAATTACGGAACGAGCTGAATAGTCGGTACGTTTACCCAAGAGGTTCTGACGGAAACGACCTTGTTTACCTTTCAAACTATCGCTCATTGATTTCAATGGGCGGTTTGACTCAGATTTCATGGCGTTTGACTTCTTAGAGTTGTCGAGCAGTGAGTCGACAGCCTCTTGAAGCATACGTTTCTCATTTCTCAAGATTACCTCAGGTGCCTTAATCTCGATGAGACGTTTCAAACGGTTGTTACGGATGATAACGCGACGATAGAGATCGTTGAGGTCAGAGGTTGCGAAACGGCCACCATCCAGTGGTACCAAAGGACGCAACTCTGGTGGGATAACAGGGAGCACTTTGAGAATCATCCACTCAGGACGGTTCATACGACGTGAAGAGCGGAAAGACTCTACAACTTGGAGACGTTTCAATGCCTCTTTCTTGGCCTGTTGTGAGGTCTCGTGGTCGGCTTTGTAACGGAGGTCGTATGAGAGGCGATCGAGACCAGTCTGACCATTTTCGTCTTCTTGAGAGAGTTTGCAGAGCATGTCGTAGACAGCTTCAGCACCCATCTTAGCTACGAACTTAGCTGGGTCGTTGTCTTCGAGTTGTTGGTTTTCTGGATATTCGTTTTCCAGTTTATCCATCAACTCAAGGTAACGATCTTCCTCAATCAAATCGCCTTCAGCAACCATTGGGTTGTTGTTTTCGTCGGTCAACTGACCAAGGATACCTGGTTGGATAACAACATATTTCTCGTAGTAGATGATAGCGTCAAGTTTCTTGGTAGCCATTCCGAGCAAATAGCCAATCTTGTTTGGCAATGAACGGAAATACCAAATGTGTGCAACAGGAACAACCAGCTGGATGTGGCCGGTACGTTCGCGGCGCACCTTCTTTTCGGTTACCTCAACACCGCAACGGTCGCAGACGATACCTTTATAACGGATTCTTCTATATTTACCGCAGTTACATTCGTAGTCTTTGGTTGGACCAAAGATACGCTCGCAGAAAAGGCCATCGCGCTCTGGCTTGTAGGTTCTGTAGTTGATTGTCTCAGGTTTGAGAACCTCACCACGTGAAGCCTCGCGAATCTCCTCAGGAGATGCGAGACTGATGGTTATCTTGTTGAAGTTTGTTTTTACCTTATTTTCTTTTCTGAATGGCATAGCTATTCTGATTTTTCATTACAAACAAAAACATGATTTTGAATTAGTCCAATGAGATGCTGAGACCTAATCCGCGTAATTCATGCAGTAATACGTTGAAAGACTCTGGGATACCTGGTTGTGGCATTGGATCGCCCTTAACGATAGCCTCGTAAGCACGAGCACGACCAACAACGTCATCAGATTTCACGGTGAGAATCTCTTGAAGGATGCTGGATGCGCCGAATGCCTCGAGCGCCCAAACCTCCATCTCACCGAAACGCTGACCACCGAATTGAGCCTTACCACCGAGAGGTTGCTGAGTAATCAACGAGTATGGGCCGATTGAACGAGCGTGCATCTTGTCGTCAACCATGTGGCCGAGTTTCAAGAAGTAGGTCACGCCGACAGTTGCTGGTTGGTCGAAGCGCTCACCAGTGCCACCATCGTAGAGATAGGTCTTACCGTAGCGTGGAACACCTGCCTTGTCGGTCCATTCGTTCAAGTCGTCGATAGAGGCACCGTCGAAGATTGGGGTAGCAAACTTAACGCCGAGTTCCTTACCAGCCCAGCCGAGAACGGCTTCGAAGATCTGACCAAGGTTCATACGTGAAGGCACACCCAGAGGGTTCAACACGAGATCCATTGGAGTACCGTCGGCAAGGAATGGCATATCCTCTTGGCGAACAATCTTAGATACGATACCTTTGTTACCGTGACGACCTGCCATCTTATCGCCGACACGAATCTTACGTTTCTTAGCGATATAAACCTTAACCAATTGTACAATTCCGGCAGGAAGCTCATCACCAATCATGACGTTGAACTTCTTACGTTTATTGACAGCATCCAATTCCTTATATTTCCTGATATAGTTCATGATCAAGTCATGGATCATATCGTTCTTATGGGCATCAGAAGTCCATTTACTCAATTGTACAGTAGTATAATCGATCTCCTCCAAAACTTTCTTAGAGAACTTCGCACCCTTAGCGATGACGTCAGCACCCAAGAAATCCTTCACACCTTGAGAAGTCTTGCCGCTCGTCAAAACCTGAAGCTTATCGACGAGAATAGCCTTCAACTCATTAGCCTTTTCAGTGAACTCCTCCTCGATCTTTGGAAGGATAGCCTTATCACTCATACGGGACTTACGAGTCTTCATAGCCTTAGAGAACAATCTCTTGTCCACTACGACACCCCTCAAAGAAGGAGTTGCCTTCAAAGAAGCGTCCTTCACATCACCGGCCTTATCACCGAAGAT
>CALEJM010000061.1 GCA_937898265.1 uncultured Porphyromonadaceae bacterium | reverse complement strand
CGAGAAGGCCAGTGAACAACAACAATGCTTACCTCTTCGCCAGCAATCATACCCGTTACGACGAGTTGGTCGCGTGTCACGAAATCAGGAATCTCGGTGGTGATGCGATGAGATTCCGAACGAAGATAGGTGAAGAAAGCGGGATTATAGAAGAGTCCAACGTCAACGCCACGGCGGTCTGGACTTTCGTAGTGAACGACTTCAAGATGACGTGAGGCAATGGTTGGTTGAGCAGCAAGGTCTTTCATCACTTGCGCATTTTCCACCTCTGCTACACCTAACACAGCAAGGTTTTCTGGCATTTGACTGATGGCAAAAGCCATATTTTTCAGTTTGCTTTCATAGCGCATAGTGTTCCATTCCAAAGCGCCGTTTGGAAGATATTCCTCATCGTTGGTCAATGGATTATCGATGGTATCAAAGAGGTTTTCAAGGTTGTAGAAACCTACAACAACACCCACCTTCGACTGTGCAACAGCCATTTGACTGCCGACAAACGCCAAAGCTACCATCAAAAATAAGAAAAGGGTCTTTTTCATTTGTTGTTCGTTTTTTGAGACGCTGCAAAATTACAGAAAAAGTATGAGACACACGCTATTTCAGTGGGCTTTAGTCGAGGATTTTATTTTTCATGCGGTCAAGGGCGAGTTATTTGGATGTAGGTTCAAAAAAAAGTAGTACCTTTGTCCCCTAATATATTTATATTGTAAGCAACGCAACAAATTACTAACCCCTTAATATAGAATTTTTCAAATGAAAAAGTTCGTAATTGCAAGTATGACTGCATTATCTCTTGTGGCATGCGGCACTAAGGAGAAGCCCGTTGAGAACTTCAGCGAGCTGCAGACTCCTTCCATCGAGGAGTTCGACTACCTCGTAGATCGCTTCGCCGATTTGCAGATTCTCCGTTACCGCGTACCGGAAATCGACCAACTCTCGTTGCAACAGCAGGAGTTGCTTTATTATCTCTCTGAGGCTTCATTGGTAGGCCGCGACATTCTCTACGATCAGAATGGTCGCCACAACCTCACCATCCGTCAGGTACTCGAGGGCATCTACACCACGGCTGCCGACGACGTGAAAGCTACCGACGACTTCAAAGCCATGGAGGTTTATCTGAAACGTGTATGGGTTTCCAACGGTATCCATCACCACTATTCTGGCGACAAGTTCCAACCTGATTTCAATCAGGAGTGGTTCGTGGCTCAGGTCAATGCGCTCAATGCCGACCTCTTGCCAGAGGGCCGCACTGCCGAGGACGTGTTGGCAGAAATCGTTCCTGTTATCTTCGACCCAACTGTTGACGCTAAGCACATGAACCAGACCGCAGGTCAGGATCTCGTGCTCACCTCTGCCAGCAACTATTACGGCGAGGGCGTAACCCAAGCTGAAGCCGAAGCTTACTACGACGGCCTCAAGGACCTCAGCGACCCAGAGCCTATCTCCTACGGCTTGAACGCCAAACTCGTGAAGGAAAACGGCGTGCTGAAAGAGCAAGTCTATAAGGTAGGCGGTCTCTACTCTGAGGCATTGGAGAAAGTGGTTTATTGGTTGGAGAAGGCTGCCAAGGTGGCTGAGAACGACCAGCAGAAAGCCGTCATCAACAAACTCATCGAGTTCAACAAGACCGGCGTGCTGAAGACTTTCGACGACTACGCTATCCTTTGGGTAAGCGACACCGCTTCACACATCGACTTCGTCAACGGCTTCACCGAGACCTACGGCGATCCACTCGGCATGACCGCCAGCTGGGAGTCTATGGTTAACTTCAAGAACGTTGAGGCAACAAAACGCACCAAGATCATCAGCGACAACGCTCAATACTTCGAGAACGCATCTCCAACCGACGACCGCTTCAAGAAGGACAAGGTGAAAGGCGTAACTGCCAAGGTGATCACCGCAGCCATCATCGGTGGCGACTGCTACCCTACCACTCCTATCGGCATCAACTTGCCAAACTCTAACTGGATCAGGGCTGAACATGGTTCGAAGTCAGTCAGCATCGACAATATCACGGCTGCTTATGATGCCGCTGCTCAAGGCAATGGCTTCAGTGAGGAGTTCATGTGGAGTCAGGAAGAGATTGACCAAGCAGCCAAGTATGCCCACTATGTAGATAATGTACATACCGACTTGCACGAGTGCGTTGGACACGGTTCAGGCAAACTGATGCCCGGTATCAGCAAGGAGTCGCTCAAGGCTCTAAAGGAATTGTATTTGAAATCGGCAACAAAATAATACTGATCGATGGAAATAATTATTGGACGTGAACCAATAAATAACCGACTGGCATTGACAGCCGGAGATTTGAAGACTACGATAGGCGAGAAGAGCTCGGTACCGCATTCGGTGAGCAGA
>CALEJM010000060.1 GCA_937898265.1 uncultured Porphyromonadaceae bacterium | reverse complement strand
GTCGTCGGAAACGTAGAGCTGCTGAGAACTGTTGTGGTCGAACTCTTCGCGAATGGAGGTCAAAAGGGCAATATGAAGCGATACGGCATTCATCGTGCCCACCTCCTGACGCATGACAAGAGCCTCAGGGGTAATACGTTGCATGAGAAGTGTCAAACGCTCCAAAGCAGCCATCTTGGCAGGCGTGAGAATCTTGCGAGTCTCTTCTTCGGATTTGTTGGCTTGACGAATCTTCTCTATTTCAATAGGACGCTTGATAATCCAGTAGGCAACAATTACAATGCCAACGGCTGGAATTGTCCATTTCATGAGTTCAAGTGTTTCTGGTGTCATAGTGTTGACGGTTTGGGGTTAGTAGTGGGTTGCCTCCAGCCATTCTTGAAGTATGATAGTGGCAGAGACGCGGTCTATCAAGCCTTTGTCAGCTCTTTTCTTCTTGTGGAGACCGCTGTGAACGATGGCTTGTGACGCCATCTTGGAGGTGAGGCGCTCGTCCTGACGAATCAGTGTGATGCTGGGAAATCGTGCTTGGAGCTTTTCGGCAAAGGCATCGATATCGTTGCCGATGGCAACGCGCTCCGGCTCGCCCTGGAAGGTGGGGATGCGGGCGTTCCGTTGTGGTGGGTTGGGTAGCCGACGATTACGGTCGCTACCGACTCTCTCTCAATGTAGTCTTCAAGAAAACTCCACAACTCGGAGGTGTTTACCGTAGTGAGCGGAGAGGCGATGATACAAAGAGGGTCGGTGACGGCCAATCCCGTTCTCACAGTGCCGTAGTCGATGGCAAGGGCGCGTGGCATAAATTCTTAGCGGGTTTTACGGGCTGCCATCTCGGTGACATAGCGGTAGGTGACGCCATTGACTTTCTGTTCAACAGCGTAACTCATCATCAGCGAATTGCCGTTGACGATAGCGTTGCATGTCATCTGATGTTGGTTGTCTACGATAAGCAATTGGTTGCCGTGCTTGCGCCAGGTAGCAGTCATGCTGTAGGCAAATCCGTTGCCGTGCTGCTGCATCTGCATGATGCCGTTGCGGGTGAATACCATCGTAGTAGGATCGAGAGGAGCACTTTGGTTGTTGGATATCACTTTACCGTTTTGATACTCGATATCGTGGTAGTTGACAACCTGCCAAGTGCCTACGATAGAGTTGCGTGGGTGGTAGATACAGCTGCTGAAAAGCAGGGTGGTGAACATTGCTATAAGAGCAGATGTAAAGAGTTTTTTATTCATAGTTGCAAGGGTTTAGTTCTCGTTTTGATTGACTTCCAATGGATTGCTGTGGATTTCTGCGTAGAAATCACGTTGTTTTGCGATGTCGATGGCTTGGTAGATGGCGTGGAGCATCGAACTGTGGGAAGCGGTGTTCTTGCCAACAAGCGAATAGGCTGTGCCGTGGGCTGGAGCTGTGCGAACCATAGAGAGACCTGCGGTCACATTGATTCCTTCGTCCATAGAGACAACTTTGAATGGGGCAAGACCTTGGTCGTGATACATAGCGACGATGGCGTCGAATTTTCCGTTCTTAGCGTCGAGGAACAGCGTGTCCGCCGGAAAAGG
>CALEJM010000059.1 GCA_937898265.1 uncultured Porphyromonadaceae bacterium | reverse complement strand
AAATCGGCAGGAATCTTTTCCAGAACGATGGCGAAGCAGCCAGCCTCTTGGAGCATGTGAGCGTCGCGAATCAGTTTCTCGGCTTCATCTTTCTCCTTGGCTCTCACGTTGTAGGTGCCGTATTTGTTGATTGACTGCGGCATCAGTCCGAGGTGTCCCATCACTGGAATGCCAGCGCAGAGAATGCGGTTGATAGACTCCAGCACCTCCTCGCCGCCCTCAAGTTTGATGGCATCGGCGTGGGTCTCTTTCATGATTCTGATGGCGGAGCTGAGTGCCTCTTTTGAGTTGCCTTGATAAGAACCGAAAGGCATGTCAACAGCCACCAACGCACGCTTGACAGCTCTTACCACCGATTTGCCGTGGTAGATCATCTGGTCGAGGGTGATAGGAAGCGTTGTCACGTTACCAGCCATCACGTTGGAGGCTGAGTCGCCAACGAGAATGACGTCAATACCGGCGTTGTCAACGATGCCAGCCATAGTGTAGTCGTAGGCTGTCAGCATACTGATGCGTTCGCCACGTTGTTTCATTTCAACCAAGCGGCGAGTCGTCACTTTTCTGTTGTCTTCGGCTTGATGTACAGACATGATGTGTTATGTTTTTGCTCTAAAAGTCAATTTCTATTTATTCTGCAAAGATACATAAATTCTCGTTATATAGGTCTATTGCAAAACTTTCATATTTAATTGGTTGTGTAGACGTTAATCAAGAGGCAGCCCAAAATAACCGATTTTTATCTCCGAATTGCTCCGAATCATGTAGCAATGCGGTCCGTTGCTGTCGGTTTTTGGAAACATGAAACGGTGGGCATTCGTTAGCTCGGCAAGCAGTCGTGCCACCTCTTCGGGAGTCGTGTTTCCCTCGCTCATCCATTCGTCAACGCGTAGTGTTGCTTCGTCTGATTGGCGGAAAATAACATAACCGTGAAGTCCATCTTTGTGAAACTCTGCCACCCCTCCTTGCGTCTCAAAAGCGATTGCAGCCGCTAATTTCAAGTGACCTTTAGAACAAAGAACGCCGTTGTCAATCAATTTGTTGTGTAGGGCCAAAACATTGTCAGCGTGACTTTCAATCTTCTGAAGAGTAGAGTGGGGCGTAGGTTCTACGTTTTGGTAGGAAAAACGGTAGAACGGTTTGAAGCCGCAGTGGTATTGATAATAGTGTGCCAATTTCTCATCGCCAGGCATCAACAGCAAAGCACTTCCTTGGGCGTTGGCAAACTCAAAGGCGTGGTCCAACAGCGCTTTCATCCAACCTTGACGGCGAAATTTGGGGTCGGTTGCGCAGGCATAGACATAGTAAATCTTACCCGATGGCAATGAATTTGTTTGCGTCTCAATGAGAAATAGTTGCGAGATAACTTGATGGTCGTCGTGAACCATGAATCCGAGCGTTGGCAACGTATTGAAAAACAGCGAGATGAATGCCTCGTTGTCGCCAAAACAAGTTGCCCATAGACGGGAGTATTCCTTTTGGAAACGACTATCAGCGAGCGATATTACGAATGGTGACCTCATATTTTTCAACCATTGAACAGGGATAATAAGATTGCTTGGCATGTCGAAGTCCCGTGATGCCCAGGTCTTCCTCCCGATTGATATAAGTAAAACGGTGGCTGACGCTTTGTGCAATTACTTGATTGACAACGGCATAACTGCCCACGAAATCGCGATTGGCTTTCTCTATGCATACGTTGAAAACCGAGGAACTCAACGGTGCTCCAAAACTGAAGGCAACTAACTCGTTATCAACTTTTACCGTCACGCCTTCCAGCATCAGCGTGTTGAAATTTGCAAAGGCAAACTCAATGAATCTCATCTCCTCCAAAAGGCTGTTGGTCTGCTCGTCGCCCTGACTTTCCAACTCGCTCTCCATCCAGTGTTTGGCTAATGCGAGGCAGTTGCCGAAGTCATCGGCTTGCAGCGGCTGAATTGTGGCTTGAGGATATTTTGTGCGAAACTGGTTGACGTGGTTGCGTTTTGGTTGATAGCGTTTTCCCGTGAGCGTCGCCAGTCGTTCCGTCTCATAGAGGTAGTCGTTCCAACCGTCATCTTGTCGTATTGTTATCTGGGCGTTTGGAATCAATGAGGTGATCTGGTCCACCAGTTGGGCGGAACAACTGTAGAGCACCAACGAATCGCCCGCGTCTTCAAGCAGGGCATCCAACAGACTGCGAGTCGTCTTGTGACCCACGATGATATAGCGTGTTTTGTTGTCAACAACTTCGCGAACGATGAGATTCTCCGACTCTTCTGCCTTAAAAATGACGTAACTCAAGTGGTATTTTTGCTGCCATCCGCATAGATTTGCCCAGAGGAAGTTGCAGTCGAAAAAATCACTTTTCATCAGCAGTGGAACAATCTCGTCTTTGCTGTTTGTTGCTATGTTGTTGAAAGATAGCATTATATGCTTTGGTTTTGAGGGAAAATCATCTTTCCAATCTTTTACAAAGATACGATAAAGTCGTTGTTTTTACTCATACAACGAAAAAAAAGTGTTTATATGATTTTTGTAACGGAAAAATTGCTATATTTGCAGCGTTAATATATTCAGTCAAATAGTAAAACAACAAAATAAAACTTACACATTATGAAAAAGTTTTTTGCTTCATTTTTCGGTGTAGCTTTGATGGCTCTCGCCGTAACAGCATTTGTTTCATGTGGCCCAAATGATCCACATCAACCAGGTAACGAGAACAACGATACCACTACTGCTGGTCCTTCTCGCGCTCAACTTATCGGTAACTGGAAATTGCTTTCTATTGAGGAAGTTATCGATACTTGCGTAACCGACCTTACCGACCTCACCCGTGGTCAATATCCAGATCTCTTCGCAAATCCAATTATCGGTATCACCGACTCAATCTTCTCAATGTCAGCATTGGATCTCGGTTGCTACTTCGAGACAACATACGATTGGGACGGCACAACTATCTCAATGGTTGACCCACACAACGACAAAATCTCTTACGACGGTACAATCGAAAGAGGTCGTCTCCGTTTCAGATATTTCCGCAACGATGTAGGCAGCCGTTACATGCTCCTCAAGAAAGTAGAATAATATCTTGATATAAATAAAGCTACTATTTCAATTTTGAAACCCAAGAAGGATAACTAATGAAAGAATTGAAACTAAATAACAATATAAAATCAATTTTTAAAATTAATAAAAACACACCAAGAATTGCAATGTGTTTGTATTTGAGAATAAATGAACCTGAAAAAAAAGCAGGAATTTACACTTTGCTTAATAGATTGTTTCTACAAGGTACAAAAACACGCAGTGCTGAAGTTTTGGCAAGCGAACTTGATGAGAACGGAATAGATTTATATAGCGAAATGAAATATGATTTTATTCGCTTCAAACTTGTTGCACTACCGGAAGATATTGAACATGCAATTGAAATAATGTCTGATATTGTTCAAAATTCAACATTAGAACAATTTGAAAAAGAAGTTTTTAAATTGAAGGGTGAAATAGAAGCAGAACTTGATAGTCCTAAGACAAAATTAATGGAAGATTA
>CALEJM010000058.1 GCA_937898265.1 uncultured Porphyromonadaceae bacterium | reverse complement strand
CTATTATAGAAATTGGAGTAGAAAAATTTTCTTTTCTCCCTATCGCTTCATCGCCTGAAATTATCAACAGAAAACGTTTCGCAGATCAGCATTTTACCAACAAAACATTTGGAGTTTATGAAATATCTTACTACCTTTGCAGCACAATAAACATGTTACCTCACGGGATGCTCTTAACATGTCTTGTTGACAACTAAACTGTTGGCGGAGCATACAACACCAAAAACACAAACTATTATGAAAAAAAACATTCATTATTTACTATTTGCTCTCTTGTGCATAGCAACGTTCTTGCTGACGGGTTGCAAGCAAGAGATGGAAATATCAGGTGTCAACTACTACTATATGATTAAGGCGGATTATATATCTTACTGTCTTCAAAATGACAACGTAACCATGTTTTTAGATGGAGGTCAATTTATCAGCAATTTGACCGACGGAAGAAGTGGTTGGAAGTACGATTATATAATGTTCAACGATTGTTATATCAACAACAATAACACCTATTTCATAGGACAACATCGTATCATCGAAGAATGGAACGAAGGAGCCCCAAGCTATGCTTTTCACAGAGACGTGTTGCTATCCGAGGCATGCATCGAAGTCAATGGTGTTCGTAAATATTTTCAATTTCCAGGAAATGGCGAAGGCTTGATAATTTCAATCAGCGGAAATGACATCTATTACATTTTTCGCTCAACACAAACGACTGCCGAAATGACCTACGAATCCTACTATGTGTCAAAAAATGGAGAAGAACCCACTCTTTTAGCCCAACAACAAGAGGAAATATACAGCATTAGAAAAGCAGAAATCAAAAAATGCAAGATGATTGACGGTAAGATGTATTTTGTTGGAGTAAAAGATGAGATTGGTTTCTATTGTGAGGCCAGCAACTTAAAGACACCATTCTATGTCACAGGTTGGAACGGTGGGGCGTATGATATTTTAGAGAAAGATAGCGCCTTATATGTTTGCGGCAGAAATGATGGCAAAGCTTATGTTTGGAAGAATGGTTCGCCTATAGAATTGGAGTTCCCTAACTATGCCGTAGAGTCTGAAGCCAGGAGCTTGGCTTTAGCGGGTGACGACTTGTATGTCGGAGGAAGAATTGACAAATATCCTGTCATCTGGAAAAACGGAAAGATCTATGCAACATACTTTGATTTCCCCCCAGTTTCCTCACCCTATCATATCGCGGGCGAAGCACAAGCTTTAGATCGCAAACCCATTACCGAAGAGTGGGGTTATGTAATAGATATGGTTGTAACTGGCGATACGATTTATTCCATAGTTGAAACCGACAATTATGCAAACGACAACAAGCGGTTTGCTTTGGAATGGTATTTTAATAATGGAAAAGCAACCTGTAAATGTGATTATGATCTTGTTGAAATGCTAAGGAACGGACAGATAGAAATGCACGAATCATTTTATCCAACAAACAATATTGGATGGATTCTTTGGCCAAGAACCTATTTCAGTCCTCCACACATCGCACCTCGCTACGTGAAAGCAAAACGCAAGAAATAGTTTTCTTCACTATCATACCCTCAGCCTCGCTCACACAGCGGGGCTTTTTTGTAGAGTTTGTCGTTGTGGTTTATCAACAGAAAACGCTTCGCGAAAAACAAGAACAGCAGACCCTCTCCCCCTTCTCCCATTAATGGAGAGATGGAGATAACCTTCAAATTATAACACAAAGCGCAACACGCAGAGAGAGAGAGTTATGGGTTGCTAGTGTGAAAATTTTATTGTACCTTTGCAGCTCAAATCAAAATATTCAAGTCTATGAAAAAACTTCTACTCACTTTAGTAGCCGTGTTTGCACTTGGTCTTCAAGTGGCAAACGCACAAACTGGCTACGGCATCTTTTTCAACGATGTAGAGATCACCTCTGCCAATGCGTCCAACTTTACTACCTCTGGACTCATAGGCACAGTAAGCTACAATGCCAGCACCCACGTGCTTACATTGAACAATGTCAGCGCATCAATGATGCAGTTCCGTGAAAATACAGCTGACATAACTGTCATCTTCTCAGGAAACTGCGAGTTTAGTAACAAAGTCACAAACACCAGCGGACACAAAGTGACCTTACAGGGACAGAACGCTACAGCCCAACTCACTTCAGGTGAAATGGGTGCAACTTACGTTGGCTCCGACCTGGAATTGACCAACGGCATCTTCCGCCTCAACGAGGATAATGCTAAGAACTTTGGTCTCTGGGGTTGGGGCAACCTCAAGGAAAACCTCATCATCACCAATGCCGAGGTCTATGTTTGTGGACAGATCTGTGCCGTAGACGACTGGAACAGCATCACCTTCAATGGCTGCCAGATTGTTTCTCCTGTAGGTGCTGCCGTTGATAGCGGTTGTATCCGCGTCAACGGAGTTGAGGTTGCCAATCAGATTATACACATTGCTTCCCCCCAAACAACAACTAACTACGGCATCTTCATCAACAATACTCAGATCAACTCTGCCAACGCAGCCAATTTCTCAGCACCAAATCTTACTGGCACTGTGACCTACGACGATGCCACCCACGTGCTTACATTGGACAACGTCAGCGCAGAGACACTGTCGTTCGTTTCTTGCTACAACACCGACATCACCGTCAACTTCTCCGGCAACTGTCAGTTCTCAGACCTCGTCAACAGTGTTGTAGAACACAATGTCACCTTCCAAGGACAGAACGCTCAAGCCATACTCGCTGCTGCCGAAGTATTAGTTGAAGATGCCAACCTCGAATTTATCAACGGCACCTACCGCTTCAACACAGACATGTCGCGCAGCTTTGGTCTCTCAGGTTTTGGCCCAGAACACCTCACTATCACCAATGCCGACGTCTCCGTTGGCGGCAGTTACAGTGCTATCTACGGATGGCGTAGCATCATTCTCAACAATTGCGAAATCGTTGCTCCCGTTGGTGCTGTTGTTGAAGATGGCAGCGTGAAACTCAACGGCAACGAGATTGCCAACCAGATTGTACACATCGCACCTGTTGTAGCCATCGACATCGTCCGTACCACCGAGTTTGCCGTAGTGCCTAACCCAGCCACCGACGAGACAGTGCTCATGCTTGAGCCTTACACCGGTACAGCCACTATGCAGATCGTGGATATCAACGGTCGCGTTCTCACAACAGTTATGCTTCCAGCACAACAAGAGAACTACCGCCTCGACGTCTCAACACTTGCCGCCGGCACCTACTTCATCAACGTAACAGCCAACGGCACACGCCAGACAGCAACACTCCTGAAGAAATAGTGCGTGGTCGCACCGACCGCAAACCTCATACTCCAAACGCCATCCTTCAATCGTGAAGGGTGGCGTTGTTTTTTTGTCCATTCGGCTACGTTTGCGACAAAAATCAATTGTATTGTGGAGGAAGAGACCGTCGGAGCAAGAGGTTGTCCACCAAAATGGACACGGAAACAGTAAGAATCTCAGCGACTTGATGTCGTTGAGTTTTTTTATATACGAAAATCTGGCAACGATTGCCATAGTGTATCTTTGCAAAACAATCAACCAGTCGCTGTTATCAAGAAAAAAATGACGAAACAGCAACGGCGAAAATGATGATTTTTGCGCAGTTTTCAACTCAAAGTACGTTGAAGCCCGTCTGCAAGACATTATCACACAACATGATAAGTAAAATTGTTTACTTGACACAACAATTATATAAATAAGTGTTGGGCGCGGTTGGAAATGATGTATCTTTGTAAC
>CALEJM010000057.1 GCA_937898265.1 uncultured Porphyromonadaceae bacterium | reverse complement strand
CTATGAAAATAACCCTACAACACATAGCCTCCACCGACTCTACCAATCGACTGATTCGGGAGTTGAACCAAACTTTACCGCTACAGCATGGCCACTGCCTCTATGCCGACTTCCAAACGGCAGGCAAGGGACAGGCGGGCAATTCGTGGGAGTCGGCAGCTGGAGCCAACCTCTTGTTCAGTGTTTGGTTGGAGACCCGACAATTTCCTGTGATGGAGCAGTTTTTGCTGTCGGAGGTGGTAGCCGTCTCCATTGTGGACGTCTTGCGTCGCTACCTGCCTGACGTAGAGCTCAAATGGCCGAACGACATCTATGTTGGCAACAAGAAACTGGGCGGAATACTCATAGAGACCACCATCCAAAAAGGGGTGATGACCAATGCCGTTGTAGGCGTAGGACTCAACGTCAACCAACAGGAGTTTCTTAGCGACGCACCCAATCCTATCTCGATGTCGCAGTTGCTTCATCATAAGCTCGACCGCGAGTCGCTGCTTGCCGAGCTTGTTGCAGCGATGGCGATAGCAGTTCACGATTTCACGATAGAGCAGAGCAGTGAGTGGCAGACGCGCTACGCTTCGTTGCTTTTTTGGCGCGAAGGCATGCATCGTTTTGTAGACAAAAATGGCGAATTTCGCGCAAAAATTGCCAAAGTATTGCCAAATGGGCAACTGATACTCGAAACCGACGCCCACGAAACCCGTAGTTATTTTCTTAAAGAAGTACGCTTTCTTATTTAACAGATTGTTTCTATAAAAACAATTCACTGTTAAAAATGCCGACTTAAATCATAAAAAGTCGGCTTTTTTAATTATCTTAGGTCGGCCATTTTGCTTTCAAATTGTAAGTAAACAACTCTTAAATGAGCCCCATACTTATATATTGAAAGCATTTTTTCAAAGGCAAAGATGACGGATAATAAGATTTATAGTGATAAAAGATATTGTAATACAATGTATTATATTTTCGTTGCAAGAAATCAGTAAAAAATTTTTGCTTGTGGTGAAATTTTTATTGTTAAAGATTTGGTGGGAATAGAAAAACCCCCTATCTTTGCAACGTGTTTTTCATGGTATTAGATTTAAGGTTAAGTAAGGATGGGTTGTCGTGAGACAACCCATCTGTTTTTTTTCCCCCACCCTCAATTTCTCGTCTGAGAAATTTGTTGCAATCCTTCCCCCACGATTATATAATATGTAATAGAAAAGACGTATATTTGCATTTCCAAAAATTGATAAGATTATGTCGTTGCAAATTGAGCATATCAACAAGACGTACGGCGCTAAGAAAGTGTTGAACGACGTGAGTTTTTCTCTTCACAGCGGAGAGATTGTCGGTTTCTTAGGACCAAATGGTGCCGGAAAATCTACTTTGATGAAAATCGTCACGGGTTTCGTCACACCTGACAGCGGAAGCGTAAGCGTCTGCGGAATTCCTGGCGGCACCGACGAACTCGATGCAAAGCGCCTTATCGGCTATCTTCCGGAGCATAATCCACTGTACCTTGATATGTACGTGCGCGAATATCTTGGTTTTGCTGCCGACTTCTACAACCTTCGTCACAAGCGCGACCGCATCGAAGAGATGATTCGTCGCACGGGACTCACCCCCGAGAGCCATAAGAAAATAGGACAACTCTCCAAAGGCTACCGTCAGCGTGTCGGCTTGGCTCAAGCGTTGATTCACGACCCCAAAGTGCTCATTCTCGACGAACCGACCACCGGTCTCGACCCCAACCAACTGGTAGAGATCCGTCAGCTGATAGCTGAGGTTGGCAAAGAGAAAACCGTTCTCTTCTCCACCCATATCATGCAAGAGGTGACCGCCCTCTGCGAGCGTGTCATCATCATCAACCACGGCAACATCGTCATCGATTCGCCAGTAAGCGACATCTCAGCCCGATTGGGCGAAGGCTTCAACTTTGAAGTGCAATTTGCTCAAAACCTCACAATTACCGACATCGAGGCATTGAAAATCGACGGCATCAACCACATCTCACAGATGGACGGCTCCACCTTCCGCCTCTCTGCCTCCGAGGATGTACGCCAATCGTTGTTCCGTCAGGCTGCCGACAACAATCTCACCATCATCACCTTGCGTCAGGTAGAACATTCGATGGAAGAACTCTTCAAACAACTCACACAAGGAAAATAGACCTGATGTCTGAATTTGATATACATAAAGAACCTTACGAACGCGACAACGACGTAGAACGCGCCTTGCGTCCTCTGTCGTTCAACGACTTCCAAGGTCAGGACAGCATCGTGGAGAACCTCCGTATCTTCGTGGCTGCTGCCAAGGGTCGTGGCGAGTCGCTCGATCACGTGCTTCTGGACGGTCCTCCGGGTTTGGGTAAGACCACCTTGTCCAACATCATTGCCAACGAACTTGGCGTCGGCTTCAAAATCACCTCAGGTCCG
>CALEJM010000056.1 GCA_937898265.1 uncultured Porphyromonadaceae bacterium | reverse complement strand
CCAGCATTGATTTCCACTCGCTGCGCGCATTTTCAAAATCACGCATCTTATATGCGGAATATGCGTGTCCGTACACTGACATCATATAGTCCTGACCATAAATGTTGACTGTAGCGTCTATTGCAGACTGATAGTCTTTCTTTGCCTCCTGATACTGGCCAAGGGCAAAATATGTTTCGCCACGCCACAAATACGCTTTCTCTGCCAGTTCCTTGTCATACTGTCTGAGCGCAAGTGCACTTGTATAGTCCTTTATAGCATTTTTGTAATCACCGCTTCCGTAATACATATTGCCGCGGCGGAAATACAGCAGCTGTTTTGAATGCATCACATTCTTTGGCGGGTTGTTGAGTTTTTCAATAGAGGCTATGGCATTCGAATAGTTTGTAGAGTTTTCATAAACATCTATCAGACTCCGGCTGGCTTTGTCCAGATTCTTTGACTTTGGATACTTGTTTATGAATGTCTCAAAAACAGTAACAGCGTCACTGAACGGAGAGAAAGAGGTTTCGTACAATGTCATGGCATAGTTATACAGCAGCTGTTCGTTGACCGCAGCATCAAGGTCGATGCCACTGCCAAGTTGGAACGCTATCTCAGCACGGTTCATATCCTTAAGCTGCAAGGCAGCCAGACCTATATGCAGATAAGCGTTTTCTGACATGGCATCATTCTGCAGTGTAGCATACTGCAATTGCCCGATAGCCTCACTGTACTGACCCAGATAATAGTAGTCCATACCAAGATAATAACGGTCACTGCGGTCCGGTTGTTTTACATTTGACATGTACGGAGCAAGAATCGCTGCAGACTGTGCATATTCCTTTTTGTGGAACAGGGCGGTAGCAGTAATACGCTGCGCCTGCCATATGGTGGCTGAATCCGTTCTTGAATTAAGGACCGGCTCTGCACACAATGTTGCCTGATCATAATCCTGACAGACAAGTGCAATCTCGGCAAGATAGAGTAGAGACGGTATTTTGTATATGTTATTTGCCTTTGAATAGGAAAAGAATTCAACGGCATCATCGTATTTGGCCTGTTTGTATGCCACAATACCCTTGTAATAATCTGAATGGACATCATAACGCGGATCGGAATACGCCAGCGTATTCAAAAGCACAACCGCATTGTCAAGACTGTCGAGATATTTGTACGAAACGGCATGATGCAATGTCTTGCGGTTGGCATTGTCAATATCCAACCGGTCAGCGTTGCACATATTGAAAACCTGCACAGCCTTCTCATAATCACCGTTCATATGATAAGCACTGCCAAGAAAAGAGAGAACAGAGTTCAAATACATTGATTTTGGATATTTCCCGATAAAATCCAAAGCGGGAGTAACGTACTTGAAAGAGTCAACGTTCTCCATTATTGCCAGACGCATATAATCAATGCGTTCCTGATCCAATTCTATGGAAGCTCCACTTGAAAGATACTCTTCCAGATAGTGTCCCGACACGGCATAGTCGGAACGGTTGAATGAATTTACCGCTTCGTCAAGCAGATTGTTTGAAAAACATACCGTACTAACAACAACTGCAGCCAGTAGTGAATATATTTTTTTTGTCATAAGCTCCGTTTTCAATTTTCCAACAAATCCAAAGCCTTGTTTTCGGCACTCTCCATCACGGCACGCATACCGTGTCCCTTATCGTCAATACCGCACAGGTGCAGTACTCCGTGTATTATCACACGTTTCAATTCACGCTCGTATTCCGTCTTGAACTTGACGCTGTTTGTACGTACGGTATCAAGGCTAATATACATATCACCGTTCACGGTTCGGGTATCGGAATAGTCAAAGGTGATGATGTCGGTAAAGTAGTTGTGACCCAAGAACTGCTGATTAACTTCCAGCAATCGTTGGTCGCTGCAGAAGACATAGGCAATGCTACCTATTTTCTTGCCGTACTGCTGCGCCACAGCTTTAATCCAAGCAGAATAGCGGCGACGCTCTATCTTAGGCAATTTGACGTCTTCGGTTTGATATGATATCATAGTATGTTGTTGTTTTTAATGAAAGAATACGTAACTCACGGCAATGGCAGCCACGATGCCTGCCAAGTCGGCCAGGAGTCCCAACGGCAGCGCATTGCGGGTCTTAGTGATGCCCACCGAACCAAAATATACCGCCAAGATGTAGAAGGTGGTATCGGTAGCACCCTGAATGGTGCAAGCCACTTTGGTTGCAAAGGCATCAGGACCGAGAGCCTCCATTGTGCTGAGCATCATACCACGTGCACCACTGCCACTGAGAGGTTTCATCAAGGCAGTCGGGATGGCATCAACAAAGTCGGTGTTCATACCCAACGCAGAGAAGAGTGCGGCACAGCCGTTGGAGAAGATATCCATTGCACCCGAGGCTCGGAACATACCAATGGCCACGAGGATGGCAATCAGATAGGGTATGATGCCGATGGCTGTTTTGAAACCATCTTTCGCACCGTCTACAAAAGCCTCGTAGACGTTGACTTTCTTCACCATACCCATCACAACGAAGGAGATGATGATGGCAAAAAGCAGCAATGCGGTGATAACGCTTGACCAAACCTTGACTTGCTCCGGGTCCATACCCGAGAAAAGCCATACCATACCACCAATCAGAGCGGTGAGCACAGCCAATGTTCCTATGATGGCGGTTTGGAAGAGATTGATGCGTTGACTTATCGCTGTGGCAACCAATCCGACTAACGAGGAGACGTAGGTAGCGATGAGAATCGGCAAAAAAACATCAGTAGGGTTGAGCGCGCCAAACTGAGCACGATAGCTCATCACAGTTATTGGGATGAGGGTGAGACCAGAGGTGTTCAACACCAGAAACATCACCATGGCATTGGAGGCACGGTCGCTGCCGTGATTGAGCTCCTGCAATTCTTTCATTGCTTTGAGTCCCATCGGGGTGGCAGCGTTGTCCAAACCTAACATGTTGGCAGAGATATTCATAAATATAGAACCCATCACTGGATGATCCTTCGGCACTTCAGGGAAAAGTTTCGAGAAGAACGGAGCACTGAAGCGCGCCAAAGCGTTGACGGCACCGCCACGCTCACCAATCTTCAAGATGCCGAGCCATAAAGCCAGCACACCGGTCAGACCCAACGAGATTTCAAAGCCACTCTTGGCACTGTCGAACATCGACTGCATGACTGTCGTGAGGACTTCGGCATTGCCCGTAGTTAACCACGAGACTAAAGCGACAAGCACAGCAACAAGCAGCAGCGCAATCCATATATAATTGAGTACCATATTTAGTTTATCTTCTACTGTTTACCACAAATGTTTTTCCTGCCAACTGCGAGGCGACAAAACCTTTCCAACCCGACGTGCCAGTCATCGCTGCGAGGTCACGACGGGTGTAACGCACCTCTTTGTCGGTCAGACATTCAACAACGACGACGTCGTCAGCTGTTCTCCGACCAAATTCCGGCACTTCAAACTCATGAACACGCCACGAACCTTGGTGAAGGTCACGCCATTGTTTTGGGGTTGGCATGCCGACGGTCACACAGAGTTTTGGTCTATTTTCTGCAAGACTATCTATCAATTCCACCGCTCTGCTCTGCGCTTGCACAACAGCGAGCGTAGGGCGATAAGCTCCAACAGCATTTAAGAGCGTATCGGGAGTCACGATAACCATGACTGCCTCAATCTTTGACAATGCTGTCTGCAAGAGATAGAGTTCAAAAGATTCTTCAAGACCACACACCACAGCAAAATCGCCAGGTTTGACCCCTTTGAAACGGAGAAACTCAGCTTTAAGGTCGGAGTGATGACGGAAATAGTCGCGATTGATGCAGAGTCGTCGACCATCTGCGGCAGTATAGTCTAAGGCTATCGCCTCACGGTCGGCGGGGCAGTTGGCGTCCACCGTGTCAAAACCGAAATTATATGTCTCTAATTGTAATTTCAACACAAAATCAAGCGATAATTTCTATTCTATAACCCTGAAATTCAACGACGTCGCCAGCAATAATCTTGGCACGTTTGCGAAGTTCCACCTCGCCATTACGCACCACCATACCGTCGGCAACGACCTCTTGAGCCTCACTGCCTGAATAGACTAGATTCACCACTTTAAGTAGCGAAATGAGCGGGATGAACTCCTCGCCTTCACGAAGTTGAAAAGTCAATGTTTGCATGGTGCAAAGATACGTCATTTAGTTGAAACTCTCAACGATAGAGAAAGAAAAACGGCGGCACCGTGTGGTGTCGCCGTTTTGTATGTTCGGAAGAGTATTATTCTTCGTCAAGGTCGAGGATGCCAACAACTTCGAACTCTACGCGACGGTTGCGTGCGCGTCCTTCGTCGGTCTCGTTGGTATCACGTGGTTGACTCTCACCTTTACCGCTGCTGCTCAGACGAGCTGGGTCGATGCCGCGTTGGATGAGGGCTTCCATGACTGCCTGTGCACGACCTTCTGAGAGGCGTTGGTTGTAGGCGTCAGAGCCTTTGTAGTCGGTGTGACCGGTGATGTGGATGATCAACGCTGGGTTGTCTTTCAAGAACTGTGCCCATTTGTCGAGCTCTACGTCAGAGGCTGGGAGGATGTCGGTCTTGTCAAATTCGAAGAAGACGTTCTCCATGACGATTGGTTCCGGCTTGATTGGCTGCAATGGGAGCTTGATGGCTTCTTTCACGTCGCTGACGGTATCGATGCGGGTGTAGTAGCCTGGAGCGGTTACGACAACGCGATAGGTCTTTGAACGGTCAAGCTTGGTGCTGAAGTCGCCCTCTGCTGGTTGTGAACCGAAGCGGCGGGTGCCGGTGAGGTCGAAGATCTCAACTTTTGGATCGTAGATGGCCTCGCCTGTCTCTGCGTCGGTAACCTTACCCTCAAGCACTGGCACTGGTGGCACTGGTTTTGGTTTTGGGTTTGGTATTGGCTTGACAGGAACTGGTTTCTTCTTTGGAGGACGGGTGACGTCGAAGGTCAAGGTGGCTTTCACGCCGACGAACAACGGGTTCATCGCACCGTGGGCACGGTTGCTGACGTTGACGCTGCGTGAGGTGATGTCGATAACCTCTGGCTCTGGGATGCTGACGTAGTCTGGACGGCGCATGGTCTCGATGGTCTCGTCGGAGAAGCCTGCCATGGTTGGGTTCTGCATGTTGAGCACGCCATAGTCGGCAAAGACGGCTACGCGGAGGTGCATCGGCTCGCGTTTGAACTTGTCGACGCGTGCTCCGGCGGCTGGGTCGGTGACGGCTGGCTCAGCGGTTACGACGGCGCTCTTTCTGGTTGCTGGCTGCTTGCCTTTGGCTGCTTTGCCTGCGTTGGCTTCGTCGGCTGAGGCGGCGTTGGCGCGTTTCTTGCGGGCTTTGTTGATGTATTTGTCAAGGTACATGCCCACTTCGGCAGTGGCCGATACGTTCAACAGGGCGAAGGAGCGTGGGTTGCTGTAGCCCATGGCGCTGAGGTCGCCGGCGATGCTCTGGTTGCCCTGACGCCATTTGGTGTCGGTGAAGTAGTGAGGAGGCATGTTCACGAAGTCGTCAATGTAACGGTCGTAGGTGCCTGTGGTGTTGAGTTTGCCGTGGGTGCAGTAGGTTCCGTAGAGGTTCACGCCTGCCTTGGCACCTACCAGGAAGTACCATGGTTTCCACTGACCGCCGAAGAGGATTGGGATCTGGATGTTGCCGGCATGCTGGGTCTCTTTGTAGCGGATGTATTTGCCGTGCCAGATGAGGTGGTCGTCTTCGGTGTCCTGCATGTCGAGGTCGAAGTCGAGGTTCTTCAGCTTGTTGCTGCTGTTCAACGCGGTGAACTCAATGCCCGTGTGGAACAGGAAGGCGTCTTTGCGCAGCTCGTAGCCGCCGCCAAAGCCGATACCGCCGTTGCCCAGGGCCTTCGTGTCGGTAAATTTGTGCAGGAAGTTGGAGTAGCCGAGCTCGCCCCACGCACTCAGGTAGTGGCGTGGACGCGCTGCAAAGGCGGTTCCCGCAACCAGGACGAGCACTGCCATGAGTGCTGTCCTGCGGAGAAGGTTATGTCTTGTTGTCATTGTGCGGATGGTTTATTTTTTAACGACGATCTTGACTGCTTCGCCTTTACCGTTGTTCAGACGGACGTTCAAGATGTAGATGCCGGATTGGTTTGGAGCGTGGATGTAGGTGTCCTCGCTGTTGATGAGGTACTCGCCTACGAGCATGCCGTCGGTGGTCCACAGGGTGGCACTGCCGTTTGGCTCGGAGGTGCTGATGCAGATCACGTGGTTTGGCATGGTGAAGGTTGGAACGACTTTCACGTCGCTCTTCATGGTTGGGGTGATGCCGCAGCTCATGACGCTGACACCGTCGTCGCGGGTCAAAAGAACGCGGTATACGGCACTCATGTCGAGACCTTCTGGACGGTAGAGGTAAGAACCTGTCTCACCCTCCATAGGGAGGTCGTTCATGTACCACTGGAAGGCTACGAAGTTGTAGCCGTTGACGGTTGGCTTGTTGAAGGCGGCTGGGGTGCCGTCGGCCTGGAGGTCGCCGTTGTACTGGCTGTTCAGTACGGCGAGCACGTCGTTCCACTTCTGTTCTACGATGCTCTTGCGGTATTGTACCTGGAAGGTGAACGGTATCACGGCGGTGTTGCAGCCGTAGACGCTGTCGTTGATGGTGAGCGTTGCGCTGTAGGAGCCGGCAAGCACGGAGGCTGGCATGACTACTTCGATGTCGAGCTGACCGTCGGTCATCACGGCTGCGGTGTCAACGAAGCCTGCGGCCTTGGCTGACTGGTCGAAGTCGATGCGGAAGTCGGTCGGAGGGGTTGAGCCGGTGCTGGCGAACTTCAGGAGGAAGGCGCCGTCGTCGGCACAGATCTCACCGATCTGCTGCAGGTTGATGCCGAGGATTGGGTTCACCACGAGGTTGAGGGTCACGATGGAGTCGCAGCCCAGCGATGATGAGGTGGTGTCTCTATAGAAACCGGTGCGGGTGTAGGTCTTGCCGACCATGGAGATGCTCTGACCTTCGCAGATGGTGGTGTCGATGTCGGTCTGGAGTACGTCGAGGACGTTGAGGTGGAGGACTACCAAGCTGTCGCAGCCCTGAGCGGTCTTGAGGACAACGACGGTGTCGATGCTCTCCGTGTAGGTCTCACCGCGCCATGTGAGGGTGTTGCCCTGGCAGATTGAGCGGCGGGTTACGGAGCTGTCTGGAGCGATGCTTGGAACGACCACGTCATAGAAGGTGGTGTCGGAGCAGAGACCGCCGACCATGTTGGCAATCAGGCGTACGTGGTAGGTGCCGCCCTGGTCTGGGAAGACGACGGATGGGTTGATCTCGGTTGAGGTGGTGCCGTTGCCGAAGTCCCACTGGAGGTCGGTGACTGGGTCGGTGGTGTGGCCTTCTGATGATGAGAAGATGTGACTGAGGTTGGTGAAGTCAACACGGTTCTCGCAGGCGCGTGGGTTCCAGTTATAGAGTGCCTCTGCCCAAGGCCAGCGTGGCTTGGTGGTGGCGTGGAGGTCGAAGTAGCAGCTTGGGTTCTCGATGAAGGAGACGCGGCATACGTAGTTGCTGGTGTCGCCAGGAGCAGGTTGGAAGGCCTGGGTGGTGGCGATTGGGGTGGTCATGTCGTTGGTGTTGTACCAGGTGTAGGCGAAGCCGTCTGGTGCAGCGATGGAGTCGACGGCGATGGTACCGCAGCTCTCACCGGAGATGGTTGCGTAGGCGCAGTCAAGGGTGAAGTAGGCGTAGCCGAAGTGACCAGATTGTGAGCAGTCGTAAGTGGTGAAACGAATCTTGATGGTCTGACCGGCGTATGGCTGGAGGTTCATACCGAGGATTGTCCAGTCTTTCCAACGAACGGTGTTAGCAACGTTCCATGACTGGGTGTTGGTACCAGGGATAAAGTCGGCAGCACCGCAGGTAGGGTCAATCAACTGGTTGTACTGGTTGAGCACCTCCATCTTGAAACGTGGCTGAGCAGAAGATGGGTGAGAAGGGTCTTCCAAAACTACAGCGTATTTAAGAATCATGATGGCTGCTGCGGAGTCGACGGTGTAGGTGTAGGTCAAGCTCTCTGCCTCACCGCCGGTGTTCCAGTTGCCGAGGCGGACTGAGGCAACCTCGCCTCTTGGTACGGTTTGGAGGAGGTTGTTGGTGCGTGGGTCGTACTCGCCTTGGCCGTAGTGGATGGTGTGGCGACTCTGCATAGAAGCAGAACCGAAGTCCACGAGTGTAGTGGCGTTATACGGACTTGAGAACGAACCGATGGTAGGCTGAACGTAAGGTGCGGTCAGGTTGATATAGTCAAGACACTCGGCGAGTGACTGATAGACGAGGATGTTGGAGATAACGGCCCATGAGCTGCTGTCGTTGCCGCAGTGGGCGCGTACCCAGAAGGTGTACATACCTTTGACAAGACCACTGATGGTGTCGCTTGGCTGGGTGAGACCCATGTCGCTTGACCATTGGTTGGAGTTGTTGTTGTTGTACATCACGTCCCATGAGGTACCGGTGCTGGTCCAGGTAAGGATACCGCTTGAACCGGTTATGGTCTGATATTGGAGGTTGGTTGGTTTAGGACATGCGTTCTTGCGGTTGAACTGTACGTTGTCGATACAGCCGCCTGGGTTCAGAGGAGCACCCTGGCTGTTGGTCCAGAAGAAAACGATATAGCAGTTTTGACCTGTGCCGACAACTTCAAACGAACCGTGGCGCCAGTCGCTTCGACCCTGCATCACGGTGTCGCGGTGTACGGCGCCGTTGGCGGCAGTGGTCTGTTGCCATGGTTTGGCGTACATGGTTACGCCAGAAGGAACGGCGTTGTTGTTGGTGGCCCAGTTGGCTGGGTTCTCGTTAGGGTTGGTAACGTAGCAGACATAGAGTTTGTCGGTTGCGTTGCCGCGAGCCATCCAGTCGAAGTCAATTTGAATGAACTGACCTGCTGGGAAGTTTACTTGACGGTAAGCAACAGCAGAACCTTTAGTGTTGACATAGGTTGCTGTGTTACCATTGTTTGCTGAGATGTACATGGCACGTGCACCGAAGTTGTGCACAGCAGTACCAAATGACCATTGGTTGTTGCATGACGAACCTGTCACGCAAGTCCAATCGGCATTTTCTGCAGCTGTTTCAAAGCCACAGAAGTACGGCAATTGTGGAGTCTGGGCATTGACTGTCATTGCGAGCGTCATTGCCAACAAAACTACTCCAAAAAACTTGCAGATAACGTTTCTCATAATAGTTTATATTACTGTTTTATTTTATCAAAAAGTGTTTTTTGTCGCAAATAAATCCGACAAAGCACGTATTCAGCACCGCACAATGCGTCCGAACACGAAACCTAACTTTCCCTAAACGCAATGTATATCAACAAATTAACACTGCACCCAAAGAAAGTCTAATTCTCGAAAGTACGACACGCAAATGTAGTCTTTTTTTTGAAAGAAAGTATATTTCTTCAAGATATTTTTTTTCGAAGCCATTTTTGAGGTCTTCAAGAGGGGTAAAAATGACGTGTTGAGAGGTTGGTAAAAGAAAGATTTGGAAATTCAAAAAAAATAATGTACCTTTGCTTACTCTATATAATATAGTATCTCAAAATTGTCAATGAGCGGTAAAACAAAGTTATACATAGACATCAACGGTACTCTGATCAACAAAAAGAGGCAGTGCGCATCGAAACACGTGGAAGAATTCGTGGATTTCGTGCTGTCTAACTACGACTGCTACTGGCTTTCGCCGGAGTGCTGCTACCCGATTGAAGAGACAAAAATATACTTATCCAACTTTTTCTCTGCCTCCGTTGTCAACAAACTTACCGCCATTAAGCAAACCTTCTGGAACACCTCCAAGACCGAAGCCATCAACTTCAACGAAGACTTCATCTGGTTGGACAGTTACATCTTCGGCTACGAAAACGAGATTCTTAAACGAAACAACAAAACACAAAATATCCTACTGGTTCAGGAGGCAGAAGTCGACCTCCTTGATACGATAGAGCATCTCAAGGAATTAGAATTTAGTTTCACTCAACCGGTCATAACCCCCGAACCGCTCAAGAGTCAGGCACCCGTTGAACCGATGCCAATGCCCGAACAACCCCAACCCGCAGAGACGCCCCAGCCGAAAAAGCAACCACGCCCAAAGCGACAAATCAGCTACAAGAAAATCGGAACAACGATAGCAACGGGATTAAAAAATGGCTGCACTACCCTGCTCGCCTCTTTCAAGTCGTTAGGACAAAAGAGTGTTGCCAACGGCAAAATCAACCCACCAGCCATCACGCCCAAGAAACTGCTTTGGCTGATTCCTGTAGCAGCGCTGCTTATTGGCGTTGTCATCGTTTGGCAAAAGACTCATCCCGAAGAGGAACCGTGGAATGGCATGGAGGAGATTGTGGATTGGACCGACTACAACAAAGTGTTCACCGATGTACAAGCCCTGCAAGAGCCTGTGGCACGTGCCATTGGTATGTCGCCAGTAGAGAAACGCTCCAATGCAGAAGAAATCTTTGCCGACCGAGTAGCCAAAGGCAAAATGGTGAAGATTGAAAGCAACCAATACTACAAATTGGACAATCTGACCCATTCACACCCTTACGTCATACCTCAAGTCAGCATCTTCCTCGACTCTTTAGGCGCCCGCATCCAACACAAAGCCAACGGCTCCGACAGCAGATTCTTGGTGACAAGTGTGACACGCACTGTAGAGGATGTTCAACGACTTCAAGGCGTCAATGCCTTAGCCACAAGAAACTCATGCCACCTCTTTGGCACCACCATTGATATCCAGTTTACGGAAGATAGTTTCGTGCACGGGAAACGTCCCGTCAGCGGTCACAATATGAACCGACTGCTCTTCCAGACGCTGGAGGAGATGCGCAAAGAGAAATGGTGTTTTGTGAAATACGAATCACCAAACGGCGTCTGCCACATCACCGTCAGACGCTAACCTCAAGCTAAAAAATAAAATATCTATCATATGAGAAAAATCTTTTTCATCTGTTTGCTCTGCATCGTAGCACTTGCCTCTTGCGGCGAGAAGACCACGAAGCAGGATTCAAACCCAACGACAATGAGCTCTATTGCACAAACCGACCTCCAGAAAGCGATTGACGCAGTCAAAGAGGCTAACCCAGGTGCCGACATGGCAGCCATCGAGAAAGGCGTGGCCAACGCTGCTAAATTCTGGACTGCCGAAGACGGCACCGCAGAAGAGTTTGTAGCATTCTGCACCAAGGCTTATCTCGCCGACCCAGAGAAGAGACACGAACTCTTTGAGGTGATGCAACGCAACCTTGAGGTGCTCTACGGTCACTACAACCGTATCAGCATCGAACTCAAGATGCCTACACACTCTACCAACATGAAACTGACAGATGCCGACGAAGACTTCGGCATGCTCGACCCATTCGCCCACTTCTTTGACGATATGTTCGCTTCAAAGATTGCTTTCCGCATCTTGCTGAACTTCCCTCCTTTCACCCTTGAGGAGAAGAACACCCTCGGTGAGAACTGGACCCGCGAGGAATGGGCATACGCTCGTATGGGCGACCTCTTCGACTCACGCGTTCCCGCCGGAATCACTCAGTTGATTGCCGACAAGACAACTGCAGCCGACAACTATATCGCCGATTACAACATCGTGATGGGCAACCTTCGCAACACCAAGGGAGAGAAACTCTTTCCTGACGGCATGCAACTCATCACCCACTGGGGTCTGCGCGACGAGCTGAAGAGCGACTACGCTGATGCCGAACATGGTCTTGAGAAACAACGTATGATTTACAAGGTCATGACTCGCATCATCGACCAATCTATTCCCGAGAAGGTTATCAACAGCACCGAACTCCTCTGGTGCCCTGAGACCAACGAGGTGACCGACGCCAACGGCAATAAGGTGGAAGCACCTGCCGAGCCTGACACACGCTATCAGATGCTCTACGAAATCTATCTCGCTGAAAAAGCTGCAGACCCTTATTCACCAACCTACCCCACTTATCTCCAACGAGCCTTCGACCAACAGATGGAGGTGTCCGACAAAGAGATTGAGGAGATGTTCGTTGAATTGGTTTCTTCACCTGTAGTCAAAGAGGTGGGTCAAATCATTGCACAACGTCTCGGCCGCGACCTTGAGCCATTCGACATCTGGTACGATGGTTTCAAATCACGCAGCAGCATCAATGAAGACGACCTCACTGCCATCACCCAAAAACTCTACCCAACTGCAGCCGCCTTCGAAAAGGGCGCACCTGAGATTCTCCGCAAACTCGGTTTCACACCTGAGCGCGCTCAATGGATCAGCAGCATGGTACAGGTTGACCCTTCACGTGGCGCTGGTCACGCTTGGGAGTCAATGAGGAAAGGCGACAAAGCACACCTCCGCACCCGCAGTCGGCAGGATTTCGCCCGCAAACTCTTCGCTGACTTCGGGACGTTCCCGCAATCCCTCGCCGTGGAACGGCGGCACGATCCGCGCATCGAATTCCTCGCCGTCGTAGATGCCCGCATGGGTAACAGGGCCAGCAATCCCACATCGCCATGTCTCTGGATTCGTCTTGTACGTCCGGCGCGAACCGTCCGCGTACTCGACCTCGAGGACGCCGTAAAACGCGCTCTTCTTCCCGGCGAAGCCGACGATCCGGTCGCGCCACCAGCCGGACGACACCTCGGCCGCGAAATCGCTGACGGCACCGGCATCGCGGTTCATCAGCGCCGTCACGTCGTAGGAAAACGAATACTTCGTCTTCCGCGGATCGGTGTAGCCGGGCTTGAGGAAATCGTCGCCGATGCGTCGTCCGTTCACGTAAACGTCATAGACGCCGAGTCCGCACGTCGTCCACTTCGCGGACTTGACCGCCGCATCATTCGTGATCGTCGTCCCGAACCAGCTCGTGCCGTCCGCCGCGCGCAGCGCCTTCGGCGCATCGGCATCGGCAACGACCGGTGCGGACGGTACTGCGAGCCAGTGCGCCGGACCCCGG
>CALEJM010000055.1 GCA_937898265.1 uncultured Porphyromonadaceae bacterium | reverse complement strand
GGTTACAACAGCAGCTCTAGCCGCCACACCGTTCACTACCTCCCAGAATTCGACCCTCAAACCAACGGCGGCCTCCGCACCATCCCTAACGGTGAGTTGGCATCTGTACGTTTGGGTAACTGGTCAACCGGCGCTCAGGCTGAGACCTTGACTTACGAATTTACCGTTGACTCACTCAACACCATCCTCTTGCTTCAATATGCAGTAGTGTTGGAAGACCCTTCACACTCATCAGCAGAGCAACCACGTTTCACCATCCAAATCCTTAACCAATACAACCAGTTGATTGACCCATCTTGCGGTGCTGCCGACTTTATCCCAGGTACCAACACCCAAGACTGGAACTCAGTAGGTACTGGCATCCGTTGGAAAGACTGGACTTTGATGGGCTTGAACCTCACCAACTATATGAACCAACACATCAAGATTCGTTTGACAACCTACGACTGCTCACAATCTGGTCACTATGGTTACGCATACTTCCTCTTGAACTGTGCTTCTGGCGAGGTTAAAGGTTTGAGCTGCGGTAACGAGGCAATCACTGCAGTAACAGCTCCTGAAGGCTTCGACTACGAATGGTATCGTCAAAGCGACCCTAACCACACCGTAGTATCAACCGCTCAATCATACTATCCACAACCTAACGATACTGGCGTATATATCTGTAAAGTTATGTACAAAGGTATGCACAACTGCTTCTTCAACCTGAAGGTTTCTTTGGCCCCACGTTGGCCATTTGCTCAAGCAACCTTTACCCATGCTCCTGCTGAGTGCAAAAACAAAATGCAATTCAACAACCTCAGTACAGTTAAAGACGTAAACGGTAACTTGACAGGTCAAGTCTGCGACGAATACGAATGGACAGTCAACGGTCAAACACTCACAACAGAGAGCCCATTGGTTGAGTTCCCAGACGAAGGCGGTCAGTTCCATGTTCGACTTATCGCAAGTATGTCTGATGGTGCTTGTCGTGATACCGTTGAATACGACATCAACGTTCCTGAGATCCAATCAACCACTTCAATCACCAAACGTTCAATCTGCCAAGGCCAATCATTCCCATGGCGTGGTAACACCTATACTGAAACAACCTACATTCAGGACACCGTACCTAACGCAATCGGTTGCGACAGTATCTTGATTCTTGACTTGACCGTTAACGATGTAATGACTACAGAAATTGACACAATCGTCTGCGAAGGCACAGTGATGAACTTCAACGGTAGCCAATACACCACCACCGGTACTTACACCTGGAATGGTACAACAGCCACAGGTTGTGACTCAGTTGTAACGCTCAACTTGATTGTTAACCCTGCAACCGACGTAACTGTCAATGAACTCAGCATGATCTGCGCTGACGACTCCTCATTCCTGGTATCGTTCGTCGATCGCGGCTCTATTACTCCTACCGACTATCGCTTAGAGTTCGGTCAAGCAGCAAAAGCTCAAGGCTTCACCGACTTCGACGGTATCCTTGAAGATGGTTCTTCAATCGACCTCGTATTGCCACAACCTGTTCGTCCAGGCAACTATAGTGCAACACTCGTCCTTTGGGATAGCGTTTACCACTGCGGTGAGACACGCGTTCCATTCGACTACACCATCCTTATCCCTGACACCGTAGTAATCCAAAAGTTCGGCAACGTGCTTTCTTTGAAAAACAAAGACTACAACGGCGGCTTGGACTTCAAGAGCTATCAATGGTATCTCAACGGTGCTCAAATCCCAGGTGCAACTGGTGCATACTATTACCTTGGTGAAGGCAACACCTTCGACTTCGGTGACGAATATCAAGTTCTCGTTACTCTTGCCGACGGCACACAACTCTTCACCTGCCCAGTAACACCACGTGCTGCACTCCCAACTATCACCGCTTACCCAAGCGTACTCACCTATGGCGCTCCTATCACCATCAGAGTACCAAGCGGCGGTACTGCTAAACTTTGGACAGTAACCGGTATCTTGCTTAAGAGCGCTCCAATGACTGAAGGTCAAAACACCATGGAAGCTCCATTCAAAGATGGTATGTATCTCTTGGATGTTACCACCGACAGCGGCGAGAAAGAGACCTTTAGAGTAGTAGTTAAGAAGTAAGAAAGATGAATAACAAATTGTTTTCAAAAATAACAGCGGTGATTGCGGTGGTCTTGATGACCATCGCAGCACCAGCTGCCAAAGCCCAACTGAATTACCCTGATAACTTCCTTTGTGCATGGGGTGGCTTAGGTTATGCCAACCTCTTCCACCAAGCTCCATACGTCACTTCCCTCGGTGGTCCAGGCGCTTTGCTTGGTGTGGGCTACGAAGTGAAGAAAAAGAACTTCATTTTCAATGTGGGCTTTGAGTTCGACTGGAAGAACACATTCTCAAAACGTGAAGACTTCATTGTTGACGTCAATATGACCGATACCGAAGGTGAGGACTTCGTTTACTCATACAACTTCACAAAGTTCAACGACAACTATAATGTTGGTTACGTCAATCTCCCAGTTCGTTTGGGTGCTCGTTTCCGCTCATTCTATTTCTTGGTTGGTGCCAAAGTTGGTTTGAACCTCTTTGCCACATCTAACTCATGGGCAAGAATCCACACTTATGGTACCTATCCATGGTCTATCGTTCCTTTTGAGAACCAACCTGACCACTTCTTCCTCGACAAGAAGTTGAGCGGCAGCAACAGCTTCAAGACCGACTTGAACGTTGCAGCTACCCTTGAGATGGGTTGGAGCATCTATCCAGGAAACCGTAAGGCTAAACACTACTATCGCGTAGGTTTCTTTGCCGACTACGGTCTTTTCAATATTCACATGAATGCTGACGAAGGCAACGTAATCGGTATCCCTTCTGGTGGCAACACCGACGTTACCGACGTGAAGTTGAACAGCCTCTTTACCTCTAACCAATTCCTTGACAAAAACGTGAACCCAGCCATGATCGGTTGCCGCTTCACCGTTCTTTGGCATGTTGGCGAGCGTCATACTTGTAACTGTTACATTCCTTACCACACCAAGTGGGAACGTCAGAATGAAAAGGGTTATCCAAATACTCACCACATTTCTGAGTTCAAAACTAAGAAAGCTAACAACAACAAGAAGTACAAAAGATAAGATTAGATCTTAAAGTTTTCATAGAAAGGGAAGGAAGGTGCGAAAACATCTTCCTTCTTTTTGATTATTTCTTATTAACGATGAAAAAGGGAAAAGTCTTGATGGCGATGAGCGGTGGCATAGACAGCACCGTCTCAGCTATCTTGTTGCAGGAGCAGGGCTACGAACTCGTAGGCGTCACCTATCGTACCTACGACTCAATGTCGGAAAGCTGCATCTCAAAAGAAAAAGGTTGCTGCACCATCGATGCCATCATGGAGGCTAAGCATATGGCGAATCGTTTAGGCTTTGAACATAATATCCTCGACCTCCGTGAAGATTTCAAAGCTTCTGTTATCGATAACTTCATAAGCGAGTACCTAAAAGGTCGTACGCCTAACCCATGTGTCATCTGTAACGCCACCATAAAATGGGGTAAACTGTGGGAGAAAGCCCAAGAACTTGGCTGCGAATATATTGCCACCGGTCACTACGCTCAGATTGAACAATTCGGCGACCATGTCTATCTCAAGCATGCAGTAGACAATCACAAAGACCAGACCTATTTCTTGTGGCATGTCTCGGAGGAGATGCTTACCCATACGCTTTTCCCTCTTTCGCAACTCACCAAACCGCAGGTTCGTGAGATTGCTGCCAATCATGGCTTTGAGCGACTCTCTAAAAAAAGCGAGAGTCAAGAAATCTGCTTTGTCCCCGATGACGACTACCGTCGTTTCTTGGCGGAGAACGTTCCAAACTACTCCGAGGTATGTCGTCCAGGCGACTATGTTGATGTAAATGGTAAAGTCGTGGGTCAGCACCAGGGGTTTGTCAACTACACCATTGGTCAGCGCAAGGGGTTAGGGATAGCATTGGGAAAACCAGCATTTGTAACAGCGATTGACGCATAGCGTTGGGCGAGCCGATGTACGTCTGCAATATCAACGCCGAGAGCAACCGTGTCATGCTCGGTCGCCGCGAAGCCCTCTATACCTCATCCCTCGAGGCGTCTAACTACCGTTTCACCGACGAAGACTTTGTTCGCACCCACCCCGAAGTGATGGCGCAGATTCGCTACCGAAGCGCTCCGACAGCAGCCCGCGTAGAGTTTGCCGAAGGTCGTATCGTAGTCCGTTTCAACGAACCCGTTTGGGGTGTTACACCAGGTCAGTCGGTAGTGTTTTTCCAAGACGGTCGACTCGTAGGCGGCGGATTCATTGATTAAGATAAAACATACAAATACAGCATATAATAATGGAAAATAAAAGAATTGCTATCATCGTAGCTATGGAGTCGGAAGAGAATCTCATGAAGAACCTCTTTACCGACAGCGAAGTAGAGCAACTCACCACCACTACCTATATCAAAGGCATGATGGGCAACCACCTCGTTGCCCTGTTGCGTTGTGGCATCGGCAAGGTCAATGCAGCCATGATGACCACCGAACTCATCGCTCATTTCCGTCCTGATATCGTTATCAATAGTGGCGTTGCTGGCGGCTTGGGCAAACAGGTTCGCGTCGGCGACATCGTTGTTGGCGAGACATGTTCCTATCACGACGTCTGGTGTGGTTGTGGCGATTGGGGTCAGGTTCAAGGACTCCCTTCCCGTTTCTCTGCACCTGCCGACATCCTTGCTGCAGCACGTAGCCTGGCCGATGAACACATGCACTTTGGACTTATCTGCACCGGCGATCAGTTTATCTTCAACGTCGAGATGGTTGATGCTATCAAGAAGAACTTCCCAGAAGGCCTTGCCGTTGACATGGAGAGCACCGCAATAGCCCATGTTTGTCACGTTCACAACGTGCCTTTCCTCTCGTTCCGCGTTATAAGCGACACCCCAGGCATGGAGCACGACAACGCAGCACAATACAAAGACTTCTGGACCATTGCGCCTCAGACCACCTTTGCTGTACTTCGTCAACTCATCACCCGCATCTAAACTATGGCTCGTAAACTACTGACCGAGGAGATTCATCGCCTGAGTTCTGAGGAGTTCAAGCAGGCGGATAAGCTCCCTTTCATCGTGGTGCTCGACAACGTGCGCAGTCTTCACAACGTAGGCTCTGTGTTTCGTACAGCCGACGCCTATCGTGTGCAGCATGTCGTGCTTTGCGGTATCACCGCCACACCGCCACATGCCGAGATTCATAAGTCGGCTTTGGGCGCGGAGTTCAGTGTAGACTGGAGCTATGCCGAGTCGTCGGTAGAGGCGTGTCGTCAACTCAAGGAACAAGGCTACGAACTCCTCTCTATCGAGTTGGCAGAAGGAAGCATCTCGTTGCCAGACCTCCATTTGGACAAAACCAAGAAATACGCCGTTGTTCTTGGCAACGAAGTGGCTGGCGTCGACCAACAGATTATCGACATGAGCAGCGCATGTGTTGAGTTGCCGCAGTTTGGCACAAAGCACTCTTTGAATGTCAGCGTCACGGCCGGCATCGTTATCTGGGAGTTTTGGCGCGCCTTGCATTAGTCCAACCCTTTTTGGTAACAGCATAAAAGTCATCTCGGAA
>CALEJM010000054.1 GCA_937898265.1 uncultured Porphyromonadaceae bacterium | reverse complement strand
TTTCTCCTTATTTCTTCCACACGAGAACTTCAGGTTTCTGAGCTTCGTGTTTGTGTTCGCTACCTGCGTATACGAAGAGCTTCTTAATCATTGAGCGACCAAGTGGTCCTTTTGGAAGCATTCCCCATACTGCACGTGTGAGCATTTCTTCAGGATATCTTTCGACCATTTCGCCAGCTGTTCTGACTCTGAGGCCTCCAGTATACTGAGAATCGTTGTAATACTTTTTGTTTTTAAGTTTGTTGTTCCATTTTATTTCAAAATTAATCAAATTTTCTGTTGAAAATAATGATTTTGGCGCTGCTGGCATTCCACACGGCCTTGGCTGGCGCACAAATAATCGTCAATGGTTCAACCAGTTCCGTTCGCGTCACGAACAACCTGATTGACGTCGATGAGGTCATTCTTTTCAACGGCATCAACAACAGTTGTTCGCTGAGCTACAACGCTGCCGGCACAATTCAATGGTACAACCACCTCGGCCAACTCCTCAGCACAACTAATTCCGTACCCGTTGCCGCCAACACAGGCTACCGACTCATGGTCAACGGACAAAAGCAAGCCTTCGTCTGGGTCATCGACTACCCACAATATATCTACACCCCAGGCGAACTCAACATTATCGAAGGCGACGATGTCTGCGAGCGCATTCAACTCACCAACAGTTCAACGGCTCCAACGATTCTCTACGGCGATTCCTTGGGGGCAATGCATACGCTGGTGCGTGAGTTTACCCTCCATTACAACGACTACTCTTTTACCAACGACTCATTAGGCTCGTGGGAGTATATATCTGTTGATACAACGGTTATCAGTTTCGCAAACATCTATCTTCCTGCACCGTTAAACAACACTTCTTTTGCTTTTTACGGTGACGAATACGCGATGCAACTCGGTCTGCCGATGGACTCTATCACCATCTACTATTACGCCAAAGCCATCAAGATGTATCCTTCGGGAAGAGTTGTTGAGCGCGACGGTTTGAATGAGTTGGACCGCTCGTCGCAGACCGATATTTCCGGTTCTTCGCCACTGGTCATTGAATTTAACGCCAACGCCAACACCCCAGTTGCCACGTTCTTCAAATGGACCATCTACAACTTCGACAATCTACAGGTGATGGCTCACTATAACGACCAGTCGTTCACCTATACCTTCACAGAGACAGGCTCTTATATCGCAAAGATTGAGGTTACGGGCGACGGCACCTGCGAGGTCATCGACTCTCTGCGTATCACGGTTCGCGAGTCGTATATCGAAGTTCCTAACGTATTTACCCCCAATGGCGACGGCATCAACGACGAATTTCGCGTAGCGTTCCGTTCCATCAAAGACTATAGCATCAAAATAGTAAACAGATACGGCGTGCTCGTCTATAGCAGCAACGACCCCACAAAGGGTTGGGACGGCAACATCAACGGCCGACCAGCTGCGGAAGGCACTTATTATTATCTCATTGAGGCCTACGGTTCGGACAACGCCCCCAACCGACACAACAAGCCAATGAAATACAAGAAAGGTGGCGCCGTCAACTTATTACGATAATCACAATGAAGAAGATTCTTATCACAGGTGCATACGGACAGTTGGGTTCCGAATTGTCGCTCCTCTTGGGCAACGACAAAGACGTGGAACTCATCAAGACTGACGTTGACACTCTCGATATATGCAACGGGAAAAAGGTTGAAGCATGCATCGTCAAGCATCAGCCCGATTTCGTCATCAACTGCGCAGCCTATACCGCTGTAGATCAAGCAGAACAGGACGTTGACAAAGCACAAAAACTGAACGTTGACGCGGTTGGCAACCTTGCCAAAGCTTGCAAGAAAAGCGGTGCCAAGATGATACATATCTCTACCGACTATGTGTTTAACGGCAAAGCTCATACTCCATACAAAGAGCATAGAACCGTTTGCCCACAGTCTGTCTATGGTCGCACAAAAGCTGAAGGCGAGAAGATGTTAAGGACGATTCTGCCGAACGCTATCATCGTCAGAACGGCATGGCTCTACTCTACTTTTGGCAGAAACTTCGTCAAGACGATGATCAACCTCGGTTCTACCCGCAAGGAAATCAACGTAGTAGCCGACCAGTTTGGAACACCGACCTACGCCGCCGATTTGGCTGACGCTCTTGTCAAAATCATCAACTACCCGACCTGGCACCCTGGTATCTATCACTTTACCAACGAGGGTTTTGCCACTTGGTACGACTTTGCCTCCGCCATCATGCTGATGAATAATCTGCCGTGCAAGGTCAACCCCATCCCTACCAGCGGATACCCCACCCCAGCACAGCGCCCAGCCTACAGCGTTTTGAGCAAACAAAAAATCAAAGACACATTCGGCATCAATCCACCTCATTGGTTAGAGGCCCTGAGTCGATGCGTCAAACTTCTTAATCCGGAGAAATAACACCATATCACATTATTATAAATTAAAAATCTCACAACATGACTAATTATTGCATCATCATGGCAGGTGGCGTCGGAAGCCGTTTCTGGCCTTACAGCACCAACCAATGCCCAAAACAATTTCTCGACTTTTTCGGAACTGGACGCTCTTTGCTCCAGACTACCGTCGACCGAATTTCCAGGATTATTCCTGTTGAGAATATCTACATCGTTTCAAACCAAAACTACAAAGCTCAGATTCTGGAACAACTCCCAGAACTGAAACCAGAACAAGTTCTGCTGGAACCACTCCGCCGTAACACTGCACCCTGCATTGCTTACGCCGTATATAAAATCAAGAAGAAAAATAGCGATGCCAACATCCTCGTTGTTCCGTCCGACCACTTGATTACCAACGAAATCTCTTTCATTGAAGTTGTCAAGGAAGGTTTGGATTTCGTTGCTCAAAACTCTGCAATCCTCACACTCGGCATCAAGCCAAGTCGCCCAGAAACTGGCTACGGATATATCCAATTAGGCAAAAACTGCGGCAACGGCATGATTCGCCAAGTGAAGACCTTCACCGAAAAGCCTAACCTGGAATTAGCGCAGGTATTCCTTGAGAGTGGCGAATTCTACTGGAACTCAGGTATGTTCCTTTGGAATATGCAAACCATTCTTGACGCATTCAACAAATATCTCCCAGAGATTGCAGCCAAGTTTGAAGCACTCACACCTTACTACTATACCGACGAAGAGAGTGAGCGACTCAACGAAGTCTACGCTACTTGCCAGAATATCTCTATCGACTACGGTGTGATGGAGAAAGCACAAAACGTGTTCGTAAGGATGTCCGACTTCGGTTGGAGCGACCTCGGCACATGGAGTTCTTACTATGAATTGGCTCCAAAAGACAATAGAGGCAATGCCACCATCAGCGGTGAGACCCTGCTTTACAACGACAACGACAACATCATCGTCATCCCAAAAGACAATCTCGCCGTTATTGAAGGTTTGAAAGGTTATCTGATTGCACAACGTGACAATGTGTTGCTGATTTGTCCTAAAGATGCAGAGAGCAAGATGAGACAATACGTCAAAGATATTGCCGACCTGCCTAATGGTAAAAACTTCCAATAATAGATAATATGGGATTTTTCAAAGTATTTCATACCCCAAAACCACGACAGTTCTACCACCGCCCTATCTACTACAACCCTGAAGAGGAAGAACGCAAGGAGCGCGAGGAACGTCTTGGGTTGAAGCCGAAAGATGGCGAATTTCACACCTCCATCCAAAGAGGTTCGTTCCGCAAACAACGCTGGGATGCACCAGAAGAGACCCGCGAGATGAGAAGAGAGCGCAAGAACTCCAACGTTCGTCTGATTGCAATTCTCTTGGTATTGTTTGGTATAGCAGCCTTCATCTACTTTACCACTTAATCCGACAACAGAAAACCTACCAATACAAAGAGGGCATATCGTTAAGATATGCCCTCTTACTATATATAATAACTATAGATTTTATTCTTTCGGAGCAGGAAGCAGTGGTCTTACCAAATTGAGGTAGACCTCCTTTTTATCTTCCTCATCTGTCAAGGCATAATTCTTACCCGAAGCCTCAACAAATTGCTTGATTTCCTCATCAACATCGTTGTCCACAAACATGACAGCATCTGAATATTCGATAGCAAACTTAGTCAAGCGATGCCAGTCAACCTGTCCTTGCAACAACTCTGGAGATGATTGGTCGTCGTTGATGCGAATTGCTTTGATGAAGTTCTCGCTGAAAGGTTTGGTATAACGGGCACAACCAAACACAGAATATAGAAGTTTGGAATTCTGGAAGAATGGAGTCTCGTTGTACACGGTCTTGATATAATAAGGTATCAAGGCAGAGAACCAACTATTGCAATGAACGATGTCTGGAGCCCAACGCAACTTGGTGATGGTTTCCAAGACGCCTCTTGCAAAGAAGATCATGCGTTGTTCGTTATCGTCAAACTCGTTGCCTTCAAGGTCCACATCAGTACCTTTTCTGCGGAAATACTCCTCGTTGTCGATGAAGTAAACCTGCATTCTGATATTGGACAAGGTTGCAACTTTGATGATCAACTGATAGTCGTTGTCGTCAATAATCAAGTTAAGACCTGAGAGTCTTTGCACTTCATGCAGTTGATTTCTTCTTTCATTGATGTGTCCGTAACACGGCATGAAGATACGCACTTCGCAGCCCAACTCTTGGAGATAGAGTGGGTATTGACTCGTAATCTTTGCCATAATACTTTCAAGCACAAATGGAGTAAATTCCTGTGCAACGTACAGTACTCTGATAGCTTCTTTCATATTGATGAGATATTATTTTACAAACATCTTTTCTGCCCATGCAAAGTTACGATTTTTTTTCGTAAATACCAAATTTTGTATTTTTACGCTATCTACCTAACTATCAACAAGAAGACTCTCTTTTCAAAGAATCAGGGAAAGAATTATTTATTGCTATAACAATCAAGATTCGCCATTCTGATAGCCACAATGCCAGCTTCAGCACCCTTATTGCCCAAGCGTCCACCCGCACGGTCTTCAGCTTGTTGCATGTTTTCTGTGGTCAGCACACCGAATACAACCGGTGCTTTACCCTCCGCATTCAGTTGGGCAGTTCCATTGGTAACGCCTTGACAGATATAATCAAAGTGTGGGGTATCGCCTCTGACAACGCAACCGATAACGATAACGGCATTAACTTGGAGTTTGTCAATATGATATTTAGCGCCATAGGTCAATTCGAAAGTACCAGGAACATGAGTCACGAAGATGTTCTCGTCTTTTGCGCCGTTCTCTTTCAGAGCCTGAAGTGCGCCGTCAAGAAGTGAATAGGTGATATTGTTGTTCCAGTCTGCAACAACGATACCGTAGCGTTGAGCGGCAACGGTTTCTTTTGGCGGCATGTTGATTGCATCGTGCTCGGAATTGATATGATATTCTGTAGCCATAACTATGTTGTTTGTTTTGTGTTTTAAGATTGAGAGATAAAAAGAAAGCCGTTCTTTTTTCAGGAGAACGGCTTTGTATTTTGCGGAAAGGGATTATTTGCTTGCTTTAGCGCGTTCCAAATAGCGGTCGATGTCAACAGCGATTTGGCTCTTTGGGAACTCGTCCTTGATTTTCTGATAGTACTCAGCAGCTTTCTCGAAGTTGCCTTGTGTCTCGTAAGCAAGAGCAGCTTTCTTCAGATAGGTAGGAGCGGTGAACTCGTTGCCGTTGGCAGCAGCTTTCTCGAAGCATTTGATAGCCTCTTTGACGTCGCCTTTGTCGGCATAGCAGTCGCCGATGAGACCCATAGCAACAGTGTTCAAGTCCTCTGATTTTGTGTTTACTTTCTTCAAGCAGTCAATAGCATCATCATATTGACCGAGGTTGTAGTAGCAAACGCCTGCATAGTGACGAGCCAATTTGCCAACTTTTGTTGAACCATACTGGTCGATGATGTCAAGGAAACCAGCGTTTACGCCGTCGCCGTTCAAAGCAAGGTTAAATGAGTCGCGTTCGAAGTATTGGGTGCAAGCAACCATTTCTTCTTGAGCACGTTCGATTCTCTTGTCAAAGATAAATTTCTTTGCTGACCAAATGCCAAGGATGATGACGATGAGTGCGATAAGAACAACGAGCAATTTTTTACCGTTGTTTTCGATAAATTCCTCGGTTTTAGAAATAGATTCTTGCACGTCGTTGTTGATGCGTTCCTCTAATTCTTCTTGTTGGTTTTGTTTTGCCATGATGATGGTATTTCTTATTAAATTCGTTTATTATTCTTTCTTTTCCAGACCTTTAAGCAGAAAGTCAAGACATTCCACTCCAATCTGAATTTCAGTGGGCAAAGTTAGTATTTTTTCTTGAAAAACGGAAATCGTTTGGGGGAGTTTTTTGATATTTCGCAAAAATTCAAGAAAGAGCGCCTAATCAAACAGTTGCTGAAGCACTGCCAACGATTTCAATGTCTGGATATCTTGCACTTGAATCTGATAGTATTTGACAATGTTTTCCAAAGTTTCTCTACGCATATCTCGAGAGAGTGGTATGGAGGAAACCTCTTGATAGTCATTCAAGAGAATCTTCTTCCACAATTCAGTCACATTCTTGTCGGTATAGCAAGAATGGAATGGAGGTTGAATAGCCAAGACTCCCTCTTGCAGATCTACATACTCCCCTACGCCGTCAACATTGGGCATAAATCCCAAAAAGCGCGTCAAGTGCAACAGGAAATAGAGATGATAATTTGAGAGGTTGGAAACCGAGGTGTCGAGGATGCAGATATTTGTAGTAAGGAAGTTGAAAAGTGCCTCATCACCACATTTTTCCTTCAACACATGACTCAACATCTCAGCCATGAACATGGCCAGACTGCTCTTGATGGGGTTGAAAGGGAGGTCGTTCAGCGGAAATGAGACTTCGTAGTTTTTCACTCTCGGCATCTGTCCTGTGCCCGACAGTTGAACATGCACCAGAGCCAACGGATGAAGCAACGCTGTTTTGGCTGTTGGTCTCTTGCCACCATTGCGCAAGAAGACCGCCAGTCTGCCCTGCTCTTTCGTATAGAGATTCAGGATATAGCTACTCTCGGAATACGGGATTCGTGAAAGCACTATCGCCTCTACTTCAGAAATCATCCTTGATGCTTTCGGAGTTGAGTCCAGAGATTAAAGATGGCCTGATTGGCACTACGCTCCTGATGTTGTTCGCGGGTAGTGGTGAAGACAAACTTCTCTGCTACAGTCTCGTCAGGACCAGCGATAGCAATCCAGACCGTTCCACGAGGTTTTTCGTCCGTTCCACCGTCAGGACCTGAGATGCCAGTAGTGGCGATTGCCCAATCGGTTTGGAAAGCCTTTCTGCAACCCTCAGCCATAGCTATAGCGGTCTCTTCGCTTACAGCACCAAATTTCGCTAACATCTCGGCAGGTACGCCGAGTGCCGACTGCTTGATTTTATTATCGTAAGCCACAACACCGCCCATTAGATAGGCAGAAGCACCTGCAACAGAAACGATTTTGTGGGCCACGAGACCTCCAGTGCAACTCTCTGCAGTGGAGATGGTTGCATTCATATTCTTCAACATACGACCGATGATAGACTCCATCGGTTCATCGTCGTAACCGTAGATATTGTCTTCTATATAGGTGCGAAGCTTGGCAACTTCCTCTGCCATCGTTGTTTCCAACTGCTGTTTGTCTTGACCATGAGCAGTGAGACGCAAACGGACTTTACCTGCCTGTGGAAGGTATGCCAACTTAAAGTTTTTGGGCAATGCCAACTCCCAAGGCTCAATACGATCGGAAAGGAACGATTCGCCGATGCCGAAAGTCATGATGGTCTTGTGAAGGATAGCCTCAGCACCCAACTTTTTAACCAAGCGAGGAATGATATGGTTTGTCATCACCCACTGCATCTCGAAAGGAACGCCAGGCATAGAGACAATCACCTTACCCTCTTGCTCAAAAATCATTGTTGGCGCCGTGCCCACCATGTTGCGAATTGCCTCGCAGCAGGTTGGCACCAAGGCTTGCTGGCGGTTTATCTCCGTAAGCGTCAGACCACGTTTGGCAAAAAACTCACTCACATTATCCAAAGAAGGTTGGTGGATAATCAACTCCGAGCCAAACATATCGGCCAAGGTCTTCTTGGTGATATCGTCTTTCGTTGGACCCAAGCCACCAGTTATCAGGACCACATCAGCCTCACGCATTGAAGCCAAGATACTGTTCTTGATATCGTTGCCATCGTCGGAGATAGTAATCACCCTTGTGACGTCGATATTGCTTTTGTTCAACTCGGCAGCCATCCATGAGGCATTCGTGTTGACAACTTGTCCTATCAGCAGTTCATCTCCAATGGAGATAATATGAGCATTCATTCTTCAGCAGTTATTTAGAGTAGATATAATTCAAGATAGCAGCCAGATGACAACCCGTCACATAGAGTTGACGGTTCAAATCGTCCAGAAAATCGTAGATATATCTGAAACTGAGGTTGTCACCATGCTCTTTGTCTTCGCTATAAGCATAGACTTTTTGAGTTAACTGGTAGGTTTCCCAGCCCCAGTCAATCTCTTTGCCTAAAGCATATTGTTCAAAAGGAACCCGTTGGGTGTTATACAGATGATGGGCATATTCTGTGTAGCAGAGTTTCTGACTCTCAATCAATTTCGTATCCCACACACTATGCAGATTGGAAGGTTGACGGAACCATTTGACCAAGAAATTGTTGCCGCCATGGTCATTCGGGCGTCCGAGGTGCATTGGACAGCCGAGGTCGCCTACGATATGAATCAGCAGTTTCAACATCATCGTATCGTTAGGGTTCTTTTTCAGATGCTTCACGAGATATCCGACACGATAGACGCACTCACCATTGGGGTTATCCAACACCAAGGTGTCGAAATCGGCTCGCGCCATGTTGGATGGGAAATCGCAATAGTGCCAAACGGAGTATTCGTTGTAGGCCGAATCGGACTTGATAAAATCGCCCCAGGTGCATTCCATTGGAAGGTCGGCACCCGACAACAGTGAACGCACCTTCTTGTCGGTCTTTTTATCCAAATGACACAATGCCACCTGACCTATGATGCGGTGGCCTGTGTCGCCCCACGCCCAAAGGCGCATCGGGAACATAACACAAAGAAATAGACAGAGTAAAACGGCAGTTTTTTTCATGCTATCAACTAAAACTCATTTTCGATAATATCAGTCATCACGTCGGCAATATCCAGACCGGCAGCACGAACCTGTTGAGGAATGAAGCTGGTAGCAGTCATACCTGGAGTGGTATTCACCTCCAAGAGGTTGATGGCGCCATCGGCAGCGATGATATAGTCGATACGGATAATGCCTTTAGCATGAATCAGATTGTAGATCTTTGCGGTCAGCTGTTGCACCTCACGGGTTTTCTCTGGAGAGATACGAGCTGGTGTGATTTCGTCAACCTGACCGTTGTATTTGGCGTCGTAGTCAAAGAACTCGTTGTCGGTCACGACCTCAGTCAGTGGGAAAATCTCTTGTTTCTCTTTGGTTTGATACATGCCGCTGGTCACCTCGGTGCCAACAAGCAGACTCTCAACCATCACGTTGCTGTTCTCTTTGAACGCTTTCTCAATAGCAGGTTTCAACTCGTCCAGAGTTTTGACTTTGGTTACACCGAAGCTACTTCCGTCGGCAGTTGGTTTCACAAAGCATGGCAGTCCAATCTGCTTGGCAATAGCCTCAAGGTCGTAGTTCTTGCCAGGAATCAATTCCAAAGACTGAGCTACGTTGATGCCAAAGCTTTTCAAGAAGTTGTTGCACATAAACTTGTCGAAAGTCAAGGCAGAGGCAGCCACGTCGCAGTTTGAGAACGGAATGTTCATCATACGGAAATAGCCTTGCAACAGACCGTTTTCGCCTGGTGTGCCGTGAATGGTGATGTAGGCAAAGTCAAAGCAAATTTTCTCGCCCTGACCATTGACGAAGGAGAAATCGTTTTTGTCAATATCGTAACGGGCGTCACCGTCAACAACTTGCCACTCTTTACCACGA
>CALEJM010000053.1 GCA_937898265.1 uncultured Porphyromonadaceae bacterium | reverse complement strand
ATGAATTTAACAAATATAAAAAGAAGAAAGAAAAATAAAGATGAAGTGAAGCCGAAGAATGTGATATGTATTCGTTCCTCGGATTCTAAAACACACCCAATATATTGTAGTGGAATCAAACAAATGATATCACATTATATTGGAGTTAGTAATTATCAGCAAAAGGGTTCAGAAGTCCTTGCAGAACATAGTTGCTTTGAGCATAAGCCTGAGGAACATATTATGTTAGGCGAGATTGTCTTTGACTTTAAAGATGCTGCAAGTGAAAAATTATCTAATTATCAAGAGGCATATAAGTTCCTTGCAAAAAGGATCAATGAAACTAATAAAATAGAGATGTTTGAAGAATTGTTGACTTATCAAAAATTGGTAGACCAAAACTATGCATATTTTGATAATATAGAGCATAATATCAAGGAATTTTACGAATTATAAAAGACAACCATGGAACAAGAACCAATACTTAATGCACATAACAAAAAGGAGTATCCTCCGATGCACACAGCGGAGCATATCCTGAATCAGACGATGGTACGCCTTTATGGTTGCCCTCGCAGTCGCAATGCTCATATTGAGCGTAAGAAAAGCAAATGCGACTATCTGTTGACCGCAGCGCCTACCGAAGCGGAAATCGCAACGATTGAGTCTAAAGTCAACGAGGTGATAGCACAGCAGTTGCCCGTCACTATCTCCTTTATGACCCAGGCTGAGGCTGCCAATGTGGTTGATTTGAGTAAACTGCCCGACAACGCCACCGACACGCTCCGAATTGTACGCATTGGCGACTACGACGCCTGTGCCTGTGCTGGCGACCACGTGGAGAACACGTCACAAATCGGAACGTTTAAGATTATCAGTCACGATTTCAACGACGGGACACTCCGCCTCCGCTTCAAACTGGAGAACACCTCTTGGACAGAGGAATAAATATCGTTATATAGATACAGTAAGGGCTGACTTCTTATTAAGAGTCAGCCCTTTGTGTTGTTACTGCTTTAAGATACCGATGAACTTGTCAAGCAGTGGAATCATTGCCTGCAGTTCCTCGGGTGTCATACCACTCTCAACAATCTCGCGTGCCAAACAGTTCGGCACTTCCTTAATCTGCTCCTCCATCCGTTTGCCTTCGCTGGTCAGCGAGATGATACGTTGCCGACTGTCAGCCTGACTCTTCTGACGCACGATGAGTCCTTGTTTTTCCATGCGTTGCAGTAGCGGAGTGATGGTGTTGGTCTCAAGGTGCAGTCGTTCAGTAATCTCGCTGATGATACGGTTGTCTTGTTCCCAAAGGAGCATAAGGACAAGGTATTGTGGATAGGTGATACCGAATTTACGGAAATAAGGTGTGTAGCAGGCGGTCACCAGTCGTGCTGCCGTATAGAGGCGGAAGCAGAGTTGGTTGTCGAGTTGGAGTTGTGGATACGACATAGTTATCTTTCAAGTAATGCTTTTATGATGGGCATCATCTGTTCGGCAGTGGCAGTAGGTTCAAAGCGATAGACCACACGTCCCTCGCGGTCGATGAGAAACTTGGTGAAGTTCCATTTGATATCGTTGGACTCGCGCCAGTTAGGGATGTTTTGGTCGAACATACGCTCCAAGATAGGTGTGAGTTTGTGGTCTGCATCAAATCCCTCGAAGCCTTTCTGTTGTTTGAGGAAGGTGTAGAGCGGAATCTCATTCCCACCATTTACCTCCACTTTGTGAAACTGCTTGAACTCAGTCTGGTAGTTGAGTTGACAGAAAGCAACGTAGTCTTCGTCGCTCTCGGGTGCTTGATTGCCAAACTGGTTGCAAGGAAAGTCGAGAATTTCGAAACCTTGTGGATTTAGCGCCTTGTACATCGTCTCCAACTCAGCATATTGCGGCGTAAAACCACAGCGACTAGCGGTGTTGACGATGAGAAGCACCTTACCTTGATAGTCGGCAAGACTCACCTCCTTTTGTTGGGCGTCGAGAACAGTAAACTGATAGACGTTGTCTTGTGCGATCAGTGTGCCGACTGAAAGAAGTAGCGATGCGACGATAGCCAATATCGTTTTCATTCCTTTCTTACTTTGTGAAGTTGTATTTCTGGCGCATTGCCTCGCGCTCTTCTTCAGAGAGTGATTCCATGAAGCCTTTCCAACCTGGGCAGAAGTTGATGTGCCAACGCCAGAAACGGCCAAGAAGTGAATTAGGTGCTTTGTCGTATTTTGCGCGAAATTTGCAGTTTGCGCATGGTTTTTCGTTTGCCATAGTGCTTTTTATTAAGTGATTTTTAATTAGTTTGTTGTTTTGTTGCTGTTTTGTCGGTCTGCAGCCTAACAGGTGAGTAATTGTTCAATCTCAGCTTCTAGCAGTTCGGGCTTTACCGTTGGAGCAAAGCGTTTGACCACGTTGCCGTCACGGTCCACAAGGAATTTCTCAAAATTCCATTTGATGTCGCTCTCGCTGCGACTCTTGCCGTTGATACGCGAGGTGAGACTGAGCAAACTGCCCATCAAACGGTTGCCCTTCTCTTCGCGCTTGCCAACGGCGCTTTTCAAAAAGGAGTAGAGCGGAGCCTCGTTAGGTCCGTTGACCTCAATCTTTTTGAAGCGTGGGAAGGTGGTGTCGTAACGAAGCGTGCAGAAAGAGGTAATCTCCTCGTCGCTCTCCTTGGCTTGCTCCATAAACTGGTTGCAAGGGAAGTCGAGAATCTCAAAACCCTGTTCGCGGTATTTTCTGTACAACTGTTCCAACGCCTCATATTGAGGAGTCAGCCCACAGTGTGTGGCAGTGTTGACAATGAGCAGCACCTTGCCTTGGTACATGCTCATAGCTACTTCAACATCTTGACGGTTTTCCCGTTTTGTTACTTTAATATCGTAGATGCTCATTGTGTCGCTTGCGATTTATGTGTGTATAGATATGATGGAGCGAAACTGATTTCGGCTGCAAAGATACTGCTTTTTGTTGATATGTCGCAAACGATATAAATAAAAATTATAATAAAAAAAAACGCCACGCAGAGGTGACGTTTTCTATTGGGGGTATTTGAACTACTGATTATTCTTTGTTGAGTCGGTTCTCAATGCTCTCGTCGGGAAGCATCGTACCGCAGTGAGGACAGTAATGTGCTTGCTGTTCCTTGATGAGTTTGCCGCAGTGAGGGCAGCGGCGCTCCGTAGAGCGAATCTTAGCCTCTTTGACGATGGAAGCCGACACGATGCCTGTTGGGACAGCAATGACAGTGTAACCCAAAAGCATGACGAAAGCGGAGAGCAGTCGACCAGCAGAGGTGACGGGAGTGATGTCGCCGTAACCCACGGTGGTGAGGGTCACGATGGCCCAATAGATGCTGTTCGGAATATCGGTAAACGTCGTGCCGGGCACGGTGCCTTCAATCATATACATCAGTGTACCGATAGAGATGACCAAAACCAGCACAAAGAGGAAGAAGACGATAATCTTGCGACTGCTGTCTTTCAGCGAGCGAATGAGGAGGTCGCCCTCCTCGAGGAACGAGAAGAGTTTGAATACACGGAACACGCGGATGAGGCGGAAGGCGCGAATCATCATGAAATAACGTGCAGGACCAAATATCCAGCTGATATAGACCGGCAAGATAGAGATGAGGTCGACCACGCCAAAGAAACTCATTGCATAGCGTTTGGCATTGGGAGCGCAGTAAAGACGAAGGATATATTCTATGGTAAAGAAGAGCGTGAAGAGACCTTCAAAGAAACGGAGGTAAGGACGGACGAGGGCATTGAGGCTGACCATCGTCTCGGCAAATATGAAGAAGATGCTGAGAACAATGAAACACATGAGCACCACGTCAAAGAACTTACCTGCGGGGGTGTCGTTCTCGAAGATGATGGTATAGAGTCTCTCCTTGAGTTTCTCGTCGTAGAGAAACTTGCGGAAGCGGTGGTTGAGACGCTCCAGGCGCGTTTTCTTACGGCTGTTATCTCCCATAGTCTGTTATTCTTTTGGTGTTAGAACAATGCCCCAGCGCTCAGCCCAGTTGGCAGCGGTGAGGTAGAGGATATCTGTTGCAGTCTGTTCGTTGGAATCAAACGAGCGTGAGTATTGCTCAGCAGGAAGGAATCCATGCTCCATCAGTATGTTGTGTGCTGCGTAGTTGGCAGCAATGGCGCGGCACCAGAGACTACGTACACGAAGATCAACAAACGACGCTTCCAACACGGCCTCAACCACCTCGTCGCCCAAGCCTTGGTGCTGTTGGTCTGGGGCAATCCAGAAGTCAAGAAAGGCATCGCTGTTCTCGGTAGGAATCTCTTCGCTGTCGGGACGGAGTGCCACAATGCCGCCACCCACAAGCTCGTCGGTGTCGCGGTTGGCTACGGCAAATTGTGTACGGTTGCTGAGGTGAGAGATGATATAGTTGCGTGCTTCGATGGCGTTGCGCAGAGTTGGCAGCGGCATATAATGGGTTGTGCCGGCAGCTTGTTGCACAATCTCAAAGAGTCGTTGCGCATCGTTCAGTTGCCACGGACGAAGTGTCAGACGGTTTGTTTGGCGTTTTGGGTCTATCATAGAAAAATATAACCGATTAGTGGAGTTTAAGTTTTTGACCGATTGAGAGGTGGTCGTTGTCAAGATGGTTGATTTCCATCAACTTCTCAGGAGTTGTATTGTGAGTCTTGGCAATCTTCCAAAGCGTGTCGCCCTGTTTGACCGTGTAGGTCGTAGGTTGTGCAGGTTGTGGTTTTGGAGTCTCAATCGTATGCTGTTCTTCGGCAGGCTGAGGTTCCACCTGTTTCTCGCCGAGTGCCTCGGTGGTCTCGACAGGTTTTTCTGTCTTAGGTTTCTCTTCTTTGACAATGAGAACGTCGCCAGCATGAATGTTGCTTGTCGTGAGATTGTTGAGACGTTGGATGTCGGCCACGCTGGTCTTGTAGATACGTGCCAGAGCAGAGAGTGTCTCGCCAGCCTGAACGGTGTGTTTTACTACACCATCGTTAGGTGTTGTTGCCTCTTTAGTCTCTTCAACTACAGAATCGTCGTCATCGTCATCGTCGCCTTGCGGAATCTCGGATAGACGTTTTGGCACAGCTACCTCAATCGTTTTTGTATAGCTGTTGCGCACCTTGAGGCGCTGTTTCTCGGCAAGGAAGTCGCCAGAGAGTTTGTTCATCTTCTGAAGGGCTGCCACGGTGGTGCCGTATTTGCGTGAGATGGACGAGAGGGTCTCACCGGCTTTCACCACATGGTATTTTGCTGGTTCGGTGATGGTCTGCTTCTCGTAGACGATGATGATGGAATCGTTGCCGCTCAATGAACTGTCGCCCAATCCCTCAACGAAGAGCATCTCGCCTGGGGAGCGGCGGTAGGGTGGCACAACGCGTGACACCTTGAGGAAACGGCGGGCGTAGTAATCGGACTTGGTGTTGTCGATGATAACGCCTCTTGACGTTGAGGAGTGGAGAAAGTTGAACGAGCCGTCGGGGAGTTTCTCTGTGATGACGCCCACATGGCCGATAGACTTGTTGTGGCTCCGTCCCTCAAAGTAGATGAGGTCGCCGCGAACGGCGTTTTCGGTCTTGACAGGAACGGTGGCCTGATATTGCAAAGAGCCTTTGTGTGGCAGTATGTGACCATATTTGCCAAAGATAAACATCGTAAAACCGGAGCAGTCGAAACCGCCTGGAGTGGAGCCTCCGTAGCGGTAAGGTGTGCCGATGAAACGGCGTCCGAAGTTGATGATAGAGTCGATATGGCGAGCGGCAACCATCAGGCTGTCGTTATAGGCAAGGATGGTGGAGTCGACAGCAGCAACGGTGTCGTTGTCGGCATTGCGGTTTTTACGTTTAGCAGCCTCGGCCGGAATAGTCAGAAGGAGTGCTAAAAGGCACAAGACAAGACGGAATGCGAGGCGATGGTGAGTCGGTTTATTCATCTTCCCAGTGTTTTAGAGTTTGATAAAGCTGTTGTATGGGGAGTCCTACAACATTGAAATACGAACCCTCAACACGCTCTACGCCCACATAGCCAATCCATTCCTGGATGCCGTAGCTACCAGCTTTGTCGAAAGGGCGGTAGTGGGTCACATAGTGGTTGATTTCTTCGTTGGAGAGGGTGCAGAAGTTCACCTTGGTGCGTACTGCAAATGAGTGAGTGCGTTCTTTCGTCGTAATGCAGATGCCAGTGATGACCTCGTGGGTGCGTCCCGAGAGGAGCGTAAGCATCTCGTGTGCTTCCGCTTCGTCGTGTGGCTTGCCCAACACGGCGCCGTCAAGGCAGACCACGGTGTCGGCAGTGATAATCATCTCATCGTTGGCCATAGTGGCAAGATATGCCTCCGCCTTTTGCTTCGAGAGGTAAAGCGGAATCTCTTCGCCTTGCAGCGTTGGAGGATAGCTCTCCTCCAGTCCGGCGATGGTGCGCACGGTGAAAGGGAGTCCCAGTCCAGTCAGCAGTTCCTTGCGTCGTGGCGAGTTGGAGGCGAGTACGATGCGATAGTGGTCCAACATAGTGATGACGTGTTATGCAAGTTTGAACAGACCGAGCAGGTTGACACCGTAACCCTGTGCCATCATATAGTTGTAGACAAGGCAGTAGAGCATGCCTACGACCATAATGAACTTACAGAGGTTGGAGGCGTTGCGAGCCGCGGCGCGATCGTTTTTGATAAGGATACCGATGAGGCAGACGGTTGGGAATACAATGCCGAAGATGGCGTAACGCAACGTCATAGTAGCATTTTGAGCGATATTGGCTTTGTAGGCCAACCATACCACCAATCCGCAGGTGAGCATCGAGAGTACGATGACGAAGATACGTGCGTTCTTCTCGCCCCAGACAACGGGGATGGTGTGGCATTCGAGTTCGCGGTCGCCGTAGATGTCTTGGATATCTTTGATGACCTCGCGGATGAGTGTCCAAAGGAATGCAAAGAGGGCAATGGCGCCTACAACGATGTAGAGATCGCGTAGGATAGGGGTGCCGAGGATAGCGTCGCCCCAGTTGTTGACCAAGACACGTTGCATAGCAAGCATTGGCAGCAGTGGTACGAGGGCTGAGCAGAGGGCTACGATGAGGTTGCCAACTAAGAGCATACGCTTGTAGCTGGAGGAGTAGAACCACAACATGCCAGGCACTACGATGTAGATGAAGCCGAGCGTGATGGAGTGGATTGCATAAGAGAGATAGAGACCCAAAGCGATGCCTACAACGGTGAGCGCCTGATACATCTTCATCACCTCCTCTTTAGGGATAGTGTTGCCCACAATCACACGGTCGGGGCGGTTGATGCGGTCGATTTTGACATCGAAGTAGTCGTTGATGACGTAGCCGCCAGCGGTGATGAGCACGGTGCTCAAGATGAGTGCTATGAGTTTGGTGTAACCCATGGTGTCTTCCATCTGATACGACTGCAGCGTTGGCAAGATGAGCGAGGCATAGACTAACAGCTGAAGCACAGCTGTGAAGATGAGGTTCTTATATCTGATGAGTTGTAGCATGAGATATCTTTTTTATTGATGTGTTTGTTTACCAACCGAAAGCCTCAGCGTTGTCCATCCATTGACCCTGAGCTTTCATCACCTGCTCCATCACGTCGCGGCAGCATCCGTAGCCACCACGATAGGGGGAGACGTAGCATGACACCGATTGTATCTCGGGTACGGCGTCGGCAGGACAGCATGGCACCCCAACGGTGCGCATCACCTCGTAGTCGGGGATGTCGTCGCCCATGTAGAGCACCTCTTCTGGCTTGAGGTCGTGTGCCAACATGAAATGCTGAAGCGCTTCTGTCTTATAGCTTGCTCCCATGAAGATGTCTTTGATGCCCAAGACGCTGAAGCGATTGCGGATAGCCTCGCCAACGCCGCCAGTGATGATGGCCACGGGATAGCCTTTCTTTACCGCTAATTGCAGCACGTAGCCATCTTGGATGTTGGCCATGCGAAGTGGCTCGCCAGTGGGTGACATAGGAATGGTGACAGGCGAGAGAACGCCGTCGACGTCGAAGACAAAAGCCTTGACTTTCTCAAGGGAGAGTTTGAAGTTAACCATGAGTCTCGCGTATTTCTTCTGTGAGTAGTCGGTAGATAGTTTGCCAGCGTGGGTGGGAGGCAAGCATCGCCTCGTGGGCATTGGTGACGGCATAGTCGCCACGGAGTGCCGGACCTGTCTGGGCTTCGTGAGGCGTGAGTGTCTGAAGTTTCTCCACGCTTTGCTGTAGGAGCGGAAGGAGCACTTTGAAAGGCAATCCTTTCTCGTTCAGCAGTTCACCAGCCATAGCATAGAGGGCGTTGGAGAAATTGTTGGTGAGCACTCCAGCCAGATGGAGGATGCGGCGTGTGTCGCTGTCGGCATCGTATACCACGGCGGATAGACGATGTGCCACGCTGCGCACTTCGCGTAGGGTGAGGTCGGAGTTGGCCTCAACGAAAAACGGAACCTCGTTCCACTGGATGTGTGCCTCTTTGGAGAACGACTGGAGCGGATAGAGCACGCCATAGTGATTCTGGTGGGTCTCAAAGACGCTCATCGGCATTGTGCCCGAGGTGTGGAGATGGATGCCTTCACAAGGGGGAAGGGCGGCAACCACGTCTGGGAGTGCGGTATCGGAGACGGCATAGAGATAGATGTCGGCAGTGGTGTTGAGTTGGGCGGGGTTGTTGGTGAACGATGCACCCAAACGCTTTGCCAATGCTTCGGCATGCTCAAGGGTGTGACCAAAAACCTGAGTCACACAAAAACCATGGAGAGGCATTGCCTTTGCCATCTGTGTGGCTACGTTGCCCGTTCCGATAATCACTGCTTTGATGAATCCGTCCATGGTGTGTCGGTCTCTGTTGTGTTAGAACTGGTTCTTGTGAATCTTGTTGTAGAGGAGTTTCTCCTCGTTGTATGGCTGACGCTCTTCGTCCTTATAGCCGAGGGTCACGATGTTGAGCACGTGGAGTCCGGCTGGGATGTTGAGGAGTTTTTTGAGATACTCTTCTGATGGGGTGTTGTCGTCGTACTGACGTGAGTAGACTTGCACCCAGCATGAGCCGAGACCGAGGTCGGCAGCAGCGAGTTGGATGAAGGTGGCAGCGATGGAGGCGTCCTCAAACCAAACGTCGCTCTTCTCTGGGTCGGCGCAGACCACGATAGCCATAGGGGCATTGGCAACGAACTGACTGCCTGCAGGACGGCATTTGGCCATCTCTTCAAGGAGTTCGCGTTGGTCAACGACGATGAATTCCCATCCGTTGGTGCGTTTGGAGGCTGGCGACATCAAGGCTGTGCGCAAGATGCTGTCTACCTTCTCTTGCTCAACGGGCATAGGGAGGTATTTACGGATGCTACGGCGATTTTTCGCCAAGTCGTAGAAGTTGTTCATATTCGTTTTTCGGGTGTGTTGATGAGTGATTATTCAGGGTGTGTCTTTCACGAAAGCAAGGTCGCCATGTTTCTATGACGACCTTGTATCCCTGATTTTAGTCTTGCTATGACTTATTTTTTAGAAATCTTGTTGAACAATACTTGGGCAACGAGGCCAGCGAAGACCAATACCAAAGCCACGATCAAAAGAGCGTTTGATGGACGTGTCATTTGGCTGTAAGCTACCAAGATAACTACACCGATAAGTTCGATGATTATGCCAATAAGTTGTTTCATCTGTTCCATATTTTTGAGATGTGTTGTTGCTTGTTTTACGTTTGCAAATGTAGTGTTTTTTTCTTGAAAAGAGGCTATCTGTACGTTGTTTTTTTTACGTGTCAGATTTTGCCGTCTTGACGTTGCTTGTAGGTAATCATGGCGTAGGCCAGACGGGCAGCAACGTAGTCGCTTGCGTGGTGGTTGGGGTTAGGACACAATTCTACGATGTCGCAGCCCACAACGTTGCGGTTTTCAAATACTTTACGCATGAAGTGAAGCACTTGGAAATACTGCATGCCACCTGGCTCAGGCGTTCCTGTTGAAGGGAGGAAAGCGGGATCGAAACAGTCGAGGTCAAAGGTGATGTAGACGTTCTCGCTGAGTGTGGCAAGGGCTTTCTCTTCCCAGAGTCCGTCGCGGTCGAAGTAGAGGTCTTGTGCCCAGAAGATGCGCTGTGGGTCGTAGCAAGGGGTCTCCTCTTCGCTCATGCTGCGGATGCCTACTTGGGTGATAGGGCAGAGCGCTTTGGCGTGTGTCATGACGCAGGCGTGACTCAACGGTGTTCCTTCGTAGCTTTTGCGGAGGTCGGAGTGGGCGTCAAACTGAAGGATGGTGAGGTTGTCGTAGCGTTTGCTGACGGCGTGGAAAGCACCGATGCTGACGGTGTGGTTGCCACCAATAGTAAGTGGGAACTTCTTGTCGTCGAGCACTGATGCCACACGCTGTTCTACGTCGGCCACCAACTGCTCTGGTGTGGTTTGGTCGTTGACATCAACAGGGGCAGCGGTATGTATGCCGTTGAGGTGTGCTTGTGTATGCGTTTCTGTGTCGTACCACTCGAGTTGCACAGAGGCTTCCAAGAGTGCCTCTGGACCCTTCTCGGCGCCGTGCTTCCAACTGCTGGTAGCGTCGTAAGGAACGGGAGTTACCACGGTGTGGGCAGTGGCATAGTCTGAGAGTGGTGCGGTGAGTCCTGCAAAGTTATCCATAATGTCTGATTATTTTTCGTTATGCCAGTTGCTGCGTGGTTTGAAGTCACGTTTCTCGCCGCGTGGTTTGAAGACACCTTCACGACGGTCGCCATCACGGCGTGGACCGAATCCACGTTTCTCGCCTCGTGGTTTGAAGCCTCCTTCGCGACGGTCGTCGTCACGGCGTGAACCGAATCCACGTTTCTCTCCGCGTGGTTTGAAACCACCTTCGTGGCGGTCGTCGTCGCGGCGTGGACGGAAACTGCGTTTGCTGTTTTCTTTGCGAGGTGCCTGACGTGGCTCTTTCTTTACCAAGGTGCCTGCCTCAGCCTGTTTGGCAAGGTAGTCGTTGCGACGTCCGTCGAAGATGTTGAGTTCCCAAAATTCGCATGCCAACTCGCCGTTGAGGAGTTTGTGCTTGCTGTCTGGTTTCAGTCCGATGCGCTTGAGGCAGTCGACGTCGGAACTTACCACCCAAGCCTTGCAACCTTTGAGTTTGTGTTTCAGGGCTGTGCCGAGTTCGGCATACACCTGTTCTACCTCTTCGCGGTTGTTGCTGAGCAGACGCTCGCCGTAAGGTGGGTTGGTCACGAGGAGGAACTCGTTGTCGGAAGGACGTTCGAAGTCTTTCACTTCGCGACAGTCGATAGTGATATATTTCTCAAGACCAGCAGCTTTGACGTTGGCTTGTGCAATGGCTACAGCGGTCTTTGATTTGTCGAAACCATAGATATGGAAAGGAAATTCGCGCTCACAGCTGTCGTCGTTGTAGAGTTGGTCAAAGAGTTCTTTGTCGAAGTCTTGCCAACGCTCGAAGGCGAACGATTTGCGATAGATGCCAGGCGGAATGTTGAGGGCAATCATGGCAGCCTCGATGAGGAAGGTGCCCGAACCGCACATTGGGTCAACGAAGTCGCATTGTCCGTCCCAACCCGCTTTTTCAAGCATGCCGGCAGCCAGTGCCTCGCTGATTGGCGCTTCGGTGTTCTGCACCTTGTAGCCGCGGTGTTGAAGCGACTCGCCAGAGCTGTCGAGGGAGAT